>JADYZS010000307.1 GCA_020853075.1 Anaerolineae bacterium
CGGGGAGAGGAGGGGGCTGGGGGAGAAGAGAGGTGCTGACCACTGCGCCACAATACAACGAGACCGGAGGCTATGGCATGGGTTCTCAAGATCGTCTTGATCTGATCCGCAAGGCGGGCGTTATCGCCATCATGCGGGCCAAGAGTTCCGAACAACTTCTCCAGGCGGCGGAGGCGATCCGGGCAGGCGGTGTCTGCGCGATTGAAGTGACCATGACGACCCCCGGCGCGCTCTCCATCATTGAGCAAGCCACAGCCAGGCGCGACCAGGGGGTTCTTTTCGGCGCGGGCACGGTGCTGGACCCGGAGAGCGCGCGGGCGGCGATCCTGGCGGGCGCACAGTTCATCGTGGGGCCGTCGTTCAATCCGGCGGTGGTGGAGATGTGCAAACGATATAGCATCCCCGTGCTGCCGGGGGCCTACACGCCGACGGAGATCATCGCGGCCTGGGAGTCTGGCGCGGATATGGTCAAGGTCTTCCCGGCCAGCGTGGGGGGACCTCCCCTTATCAAAGCCCTGAAAGCGCCCCTGCCGCAGATTGACCTGGTTCCCGTGGGTGGCGTGGAATTGGACAACACCGCCGAGTTTATCCGGGCCGGATCGGCTGCCGTCGGCGTGGGCGGTTCGCTGATCAACGACAAAGTGCTGGAGGCTAAGGACTTCGCTACCCTGACGGAGCGAGCCCGCCGGTTCGTGGAGGAAGTGGCGCGCGGGCGCGCCCGGTGATAGATGAGGTGCTGCCATGATAGAACGACAGGTGACGTTCCGCGTCTTGCCGGAACAGGGTCCGCGCTTTGAAGCCCTGTTCAGAGACGAGTACGCCCCTACGATGGCGACGATGCCGGGTTTCGTCTCGGTGAGCCTCTTGCACCGGCAGGATGATGCGAGCCTGTACCAGATGGCGATTCGGTTTGCGAGCGTCGCCGCCGCCGACGCCTGGCGCGCTTCCGGCCAACACAAAGCCCTTTCGCCGAAACTGAAGGCTCTCTATTCCGAGAGCACGGTACAGGTGCACGACCTGGTGCACGAGGTTCGTAGTTAGCGTTTGGTGGTGACGTACAGATGAAACGACGCCAAAGCAGACGAACGTTCCTGCGCTTGCTCACAGCGACAACTGCCGCGGGGCTGGTGAGCGGCTGCCGCAACCGGACGCCAAAGTCTAAAGAGGCACCCGCGCCGCCCGCATCCCCTACGGCAGCACCGCCAACACCGACGCTCATCCCTACCGCGACGCCGACCAGAGTCCCGCCACGGACGGACGTCATTGCACCCGCCGAGTGGCCTTTGCCTCGGCGCGACAACCGGGGCACGGCGCGCAGCCCCCTGAAAGGCGCGATCAAACAACCCAAGATTCTCCACCGCGAGTTCCTGGGGAGCAGCGTCGGCCAACTCCTGGTGGGTGCGCCGGAAGCGAGCAATCCAGCGCGAGCCTTCTTCGTCAGCGGCGGGCGCGTGGTGGCATTGGACAGCGACGGCACCGAATTGTGGCGCAGCGCGGTGCTGGACGTGAATTTCCTGGAAGGTGTGCACGACCTGGCCGGTGACTCAAGGCGGCAACTCATCGTCCTCAAATGGGGGGGCGTGGCCGCGTTAGACCTGCAAACCGGCGCGGTAGTCTGGGAATTCACGATCCCCCGTTGGGCCTCGTTTGGCGCCTACTCCCTCAAGGTCGGGCCGGTTGACCGCCAGCGCAAAGGCGAGCAGATTCTTTTCTTCCCCTATGGGACAGACCTGACCTATTTGTTTGCCTTTGATAAGGGCGTTGAGGCGGGATACGAAGCCTGGAAGATACCGGATAACTCCATGGGCTTCCCGCCTGCGCCCACCGTGGCGGACGTGGACGGGGATGGCGCAAACGAGGTCATCCTCATGGCCCACCATCGGGTGGTGGTCTATGATTCGGCAACCGGCAGGGAGAAAGGGCGCATCGCCTGGCAGAACGTCAAAGGTGAGGTCCGCAACTACGGCTACCTGGGTCTGTTAGACGTGGAGCGCAGCGGAGCCCCGATGGGCGTTCTCTTGAGCGTCGGCGTAGCCTATCATGCGGAACTACTGGACTTTGCCGGCGATGGCAAAGTGCGGTGGAGCCAGTATCTGGGCGGCCAGGACGACGTGAGCCTGGAACTGGAAAGCACACCCCAACCCGCAGCGGACGTGGACGGCGACGGCGCATTGGAGATGGTGTATAGCGCGCGTTACGACCGCGCAGAAAAGAAGGGCTGGTACGTCCAGGTGCGGGACGTGCTGAGTGGAAACCTCAAGCAAGAGATAGCCAGCGCGCGCCTGGTGGACCTGGTCGATCTGCAAGGGGATAACCGCCCGCAACTGGTCATGGAACGGATAGACCAGGCCGGTCGTTCCCTCAGCATCCTTTCCCTCGCTTCCGGCAAAGAGACGAACCTGGGGAATTACGACCTGCGGATAGACACGACACGCCGCTATGGCCTGCGTGAGACGAACACCTACTACCCCTTTGGCGGGTTCATCGTGCGCAACTGGCTGCTGCGCGCCGACCTGGACAGCGATGGGCGTCCGGAATTGGTGGGAGTGAACCGGCAGACGGGCCAGCAAGTCAGCCTCGGCCTGACGGCAGATGGCACGCCCGAAGTGACCGAATTGTGCCCCGAATGTCAGCAACCTATCCTGTGGGCCGGGGAACTCTCCGGCCAGGTCACCTTCATCACGGCCACAGGCGACGGCCTCCGCCTCGTGGGCGCCGACGGTAAGGTCGGGCGCAGCGTGGCCGGCGGCGCGTACATGGCCCGCCCCATCCTGGCCGATCTGGATGGCGATGGCCGGGTAGAGATCGTGGTGGGTGGGCGCGCCTTCGCCCTATCAAAAGAGGCGGAGCCGTCGTTGCGGGAAGTGTGGCGGCTGCCGCTGCGCTCCATGCAGTCACCGAAAGATTGCGTCGCCGTGTGGGACCTGGATGGGGACGGCAAGAAGGAGGTCATAGGCTGGGAGTCCGACGAGAAGAACGCTCCTCAGATGGTCGTCTATGATGCGGAGGGGAAGTTGCGCTGGCGGGCGAACCTCCCTGACCACGGCCCCGGCAGCAGCGTGATGTTATGGACGGTGGGGCACTTTCAGGGCAAAGACACCTTTGACCTCTACGTGGCCGGCAATCGCGGTTCAACAGGCGGCGCGTCGTTAGTTCTGGACGGTGTAGATGGCAAGCCTATCTGGATGGAAACGGCCAGCCTGGATCGGGCCTTGTTCCCCCATTCCGGCTACGCGACGGTGCTGGACATTGATGGCGACGGCACAGACGACGTTGCGCTCATCGCCGGGCCTGCCGTAGAATTCTTAAAAGGCGCGAGCGGCCAGCGCATCGGTGAAACGCCCACGCTGATCAGCATACTCGCGACGAACCTGGAGACCTTCTACTACGGGAGCGCGGTCTTCGTGGACCTGGATAAGAACGGCCTGGAAGAGATCGTCTTCGCGGGAGTCTGGGGCGGCATCGGCGTGGCGGATCTGTCGCGCAAGCGAATCTGGAGCAGAGGGTTTGATGCCCCGTCCAGGAGTTTTATCGCGCCCCCCCGCACCCGCGAGGCGGCTGTCGGCGACGTGGATGGCGACGGTGCTATGGAGGTGCTCTGTCATACGCCTGACTACCAGTTGCGCTGTTATAGAGGGTTAGAAGGCAAGACAAAATGGACGAAGGATCTCGGCTTCGCCAATCCCAGCGAACTGACCACTTGCGACGTGGACGGCGATGGCCGCGAGGAGGTCCTCTTCGGCACCAACCTGGGCCAACTCCATGCCGTACGCGGGACAGCCGATGGAGAGGCCGAGGTGCTCTTCACCCTGGACTTGCCCGGCTCTGTCGGCGTCCCTGTCGTTGGCGACGTTAACGGCGACGGCCTGGCCGAGATCGTCGTCGTGTCGTCCGATGGGTATTTGAATATCGTAGGAGCATAACTAACAATGAAAATCACCAAACTAGAGACCATCTTCGTCAAGCCCCGCTGGCTCTTCTTGAAGGTACACACCGACGAAGGCATCACCGGCCTGGGCGAACCTGTCGTAGAAGGCCGCGCCCAGACGGTGGCAGCAGCGGTACACGAGATCGGACGCTACCTCATCGGCCAGGACCCGCGCCGCATTGAGCACCACTGGCAGGCCATCTATCGCGGGCAGTTCTACCGCGGGGGCCCTGTTCTGTGCAGCGCCATCTCCGGCATTGAGCAGGCCCTGTGGGACATCACCGGCAAATGGCTCGGCCAGCCGGTCTATCAACTCCTGGGCGGGGCCACCCGCGATAAGATTCGCGTCTATGGCTGGCTCGGCGGCGCGACCTACGGCGATTACATTGAAAGTGCCAAAGTCAGCGTCAAGGCCGGGTTCACCGCGCTCAAAACGGGCATCTTCGGGGCGGTGAACATCGTGGATACGCCCGCGCTGGTGGAGGATGCCGCGCAGCGGTTCGCCCAAATACGCGAGGCCGTCGGGCCGTCGGTGGATGTCGGTATTGACTTCCATGGTCGCTGTAGCCCGGCCATGTCCATCCGCCTCGCCAAAGCGTTGGAGCCATACCATCCCATGTTCATTGAGGAGCCGGTGCTGCCTGAGAACGTGGATGCCCTGGTCACCGTGGCCCGCAGCACCAGCATCCCCATCGCCACGGGCGAACGCCTCTTCACCAAGTGGGGCTTCCGCGAGGTGTTGGAAAAGCAGGCGGCGGTCATCTTGCAGCCCGATCTGTCCCACGCGGGCGGCATCTTGGAGTGCAAGAAGATCGCGGCCATGGCCGAATGTTACTATGCGGGCATC
>JADYZS010000308.1 GCA_020853075.1 Anaerolineae bacterium
TCGGCTACCGCACGCAGAGCCGCAGGATCGGCGCGGTGACGCCCCGCAAAGCGGATGCCGCCGTCTCCGTTCTTGCGAGGGACAACGTGAATGTGAAAGTGAAACACCGTCTGCCCGGCGACCTCTTCACTTGACTGCCAGACGTTCATGCCATCGGCCCTCGTCGCCTTCTTGACCGCCTGGGCTACGCGCACGGCAGCCCGCATCGTCGTGGCTGCACTCTCCAATGCGATGTCAAAGACGTTGCGCGCGTGAGCCTTTGGCACTACAAGGCAGTGACCCTCGGCCACCGGCACGATATCCATGAAGGCGACGGTCTCATCGTCCTCATACACGATCTCAGCAGGCGAACGATGTCCGCCGATAGCACAGAAGATGCACTCAGGCATGGCTAGACCCATCAACTCCTATCTGCCGGGCTATGAGCGGCGGCGGGATGGTTCCGCAGCGCAAGAGGTCTGTGTGGAAGCGCGCTAAGTCAAACCGTGCGCCCTCCATTTGTCGTCGCTTGGCTACCAACCTCTCAATTTCTATCTTGCCGACGAGGTAAGTCATCGGCTGGGTGGGGGTGTAGGTGTACCGTTGTACCTCGGCACGGGCCGCGACCTTCTCCAGCCCAATACCAACCAGAACGTCTATCGCCTCCTGGGGCGTCATCTCACGCGTGTGCAGGCTCACGTCTAACACGACGCGCGCCGCCCGCCACAACGAGGCCACGGCTCGCTGAAGCAGTTCCGCCGGCGATACCAGGAAACCCTCGCGTTCCATCAACTCCTCACAGTAAAAAGCCCACCCTTCGGCCAGAAGGCTGCTGAGGAACTGGCGGCGCACGTCCGATGTGTTGAACTTGGACCAGACCAATTGCAGGTGATGGCCGGGGTACGCCTCATGAAGAGCAACGAGGGGGATCTTCGCGCGCCCGTGGCCCCGCAGTTGCGCTTCCATCTCCCCGTCTGAGACATTGGGAGAAACTGGCGTCACCCAGAAGACGCCTTCTGCTTTGTCATCAAACGGCGCGGGCGGCAGGTAAGCCGCGTAGGGCACAACACCCCAGAGACTCGGCGGCGTTGTCTGCACCGTCAGATGCTCGTCGCCCGGAAGCGTTACCAGGCCACGCTGCAAAGAAAAGTCGCGAGCCCTCTGCATTGCCTGACGGTATGCTTCTAACAACTGGCCTGCCGCGGGGTGGTCATCGCCGAGACGCCGTATCGCTTCCCGCCAGTCCAGGCCAGGAGCGACCTGCGCTGCCAACTCTTCGCAGCGCGCCTGCAGTTCCTGAAAGACGCGCTGGCCGAGGCGCAAGAGGTCGTCGGCATCCAGGTCAAGAAAGTGATCCTCACGCAGCATCCGGTCATAGACTTCACGCCCTACGGCAAAACGGCCGCGAGCGCGGCGGCGCAGGTCTTCACGCAAGAACGTGATGAAACCGGCCAGGGCTGCCGCCCCCTCCCGGCCCGCCAGGGCTACCTCTGCTTGGAGCGCAGGGTGCGGAACTGCCGACGCCACCTCCGGCAGCCATTGGCTGAAAAGCCCCAACCCACCCTCGGCGGATTCAACGGCAATATCCACCCACAGGCGCGGCGGGTTGCGCAGGTTCGCCTTCGCGTCCTCAAGCACCCGCGGGACTTCCCGCAGCCTGGCAACGACGTGGCGCAACCGCTCTTCAAGGGGAGCGAAATCCCGGACCAGCAGAAGGTACGCCCCGTAGAGGACGAGATTCACGTAAAGAATGGGATTGCGCCACAATTCCCGCTGGCGCGATACCTCGCGAATCCCGATTTTAACGTTGGCTTCCAGCCAGAGGTAGTCTATCTCGGCTTCGGCAGGCCAACCGCTCCGGTCAAGGAGGCGCAATTCCTTCAAGAACCGTCGCGCCTGTTCCACCTTGTTCAGAATGGCCGCGCGCGAGAAATCGCCCAGTTGGTCATCGTAATCGTGGATGCCCAACTCCGTCGCCACGACGGGCGACGCCGCACAAACGAAGGTGCGATACTCCCTGACCAGGTTGTGAAATCGTTGAAGACTATGCGAAGTTGGCGTCATATCAGGTTCGTTCTACAGAATAACCCACGTCTTCCGGGTTCCCAAGAACCCCACAGCATTGTGACCCGCTAATTACTATGCTACAAAGGGTAGCCGCCGTAGTCACGTACCGTTTCGTATAGTACGACAAGGTTCTCCAGAGGCACGCGCGCCTGCACGTTGTGGATCGTATTGAATACAAAACCGCCACCTGGCCCGAAGATGCGAATTCGCCCTCGCACCTGCGAGCGCACTTGCTCGGTTGCGCCAAAAGGAAGCGTGTGCTGCGTATCCACGCCGCCGCCCCAGAAAGTGATCTGGTCACCGAAGCGCGATTTCAACTGCTGCGGATCCATGTCTGCCGCCGAAACCTGTACCGGGTTGAGAATATCAAAGCCGGCCTCAACGAAGTGCGGCATCAGGGCCATCACCGAGCCGCACGAATGGATGAAGGTTTTCCAGGATGTGTTCTTATGAATCCACCCATTCACCTCCTTGTGGAACGGCATGAAGAGGTTACGATAGGCTTTCGGTGAGATAAAGGACCCTCCCTGCGCGCCGAAGTCGGTGCCTGTGATCATGACGGCGCTCACCCGGTCACCCACGACCCCGTGGATCTTCTCCAGGTTCGCTAGGCCGATCTCGCACTGTCGCTCAAAGATGCGATAGACGTGGTCGCGGCGCTTCACCGTGCTGACGTACCACTCCTCA
>JADYZS010000309.1 GCA_020853075.1 Anaerolineae bacterium
ATCGCGCCCGATCTGGTCGGTCCCCAGGATGTGCAACTTGCCTGTGATGGGGCTGTATTGCAGAGGCTTGACGAAACGGCTACCGACCACGATGTCGGTGGGGCCATACGGCGCGATGACTGGGGCGAAGACGGCAATCAGAAGAATGGCAATCATGATGAAGAACGAGACAGTAGCCAGCCGGTGCTTGCGAAAACGCTGCACCACGATCATGAACTGGCTGGCTTCCCGTACGGTTCGTATGGGCTCAAGACGGCCGGCAGCAGCAGTCGTAGTAGTCATCTCCTCACGCTCCTCAAGCAATACAGATCAGTCAACGTCGCACGCTTCCAACCCTAACTGAAACGAATCCTCGGGTCCAGAACGGTGTACAGAAGGTCCGCGATCAAGGTGGCAAACACAGTCAGGATAGCGGTGATAAAGAAGAGCGCCATCACGACCGGCCAGTCGCTGCGGCCCAGGCCGTCAAAGTAAAGCCGTCCCAGGCCGGGCCAGTTGAAGACCGTCTCCGTGATGATAGCCCCGGCAAAGAGGCCGGGGATCTGCAAGACTACGATGGTCACGAAGGGGATCAGGGCATTGCGCAGCGCGTGGCGCATAATAACGATCCGCTCAATCAGGCCTTTGGCCCGCGCGGTGCGCACGTAGTCCTGGCGCATCACCTCCAACATGCTGGAGCGAACGAAGCGGCTCCACTGGGCTACATTGAAGATGACCAATACGGTCACCGGCATGATCATGTGCAGGAGCCGGTCTGAGGCGGACGCCGCGCCTATCCGGCCGAGAAGCGGAATGACGTAATCTTTGACGGACACCGCATTCCCCGGCGGCAGGTAAGGAAGCCCGGCATACTTGAGGCCGACGGCGAAGATAAGAATGAAGACGATGCCAAAGAAGTAGGTAGGCATGGATGCGCCGAAGAAGGCGAAGGTTGTCGCAGCATAATCAAAACGGGAATACTGCTTGACAGCCGCATAGATGCCGATGGGAATGCCGATGAGGATGGCCAGCATGGTTGAAGTGAACATCAACTGCAAGGTGAAGGGAAGCCGAGACGCGAGCAGAATGGAAACAGGGCGTTCGCGCAGAATCTGCCAGGATGAGCCGAAATCGCCCAATAGGAGGCCGCGACTGGTGCGGCGACCGGCTAGGTCGCGCAGATAGACCAGTTTGTCGCAACCCACCTGTGCGATGGTATAACTCCCATCCTTGCGCTGGACTTCTCTCTCCACTGGCGCGAAGCAGCCGATGGGCGTGTTGGCAAACAACTCGGTGCCGCCGATGACGATGGGGCCGCGCGGTACGCCAAGTAGCCAGCGGGTGAAGCGAATCGGTCCGTCCAGATCCAATTCATACCAGGCGCGCATACGGTTGAAGTCCTCAGACGTGATGCGGTTTTTGTCGCTCTGTTGCGCCTGCATAATACTACTGAGGGGGCCGCCGGGAACTTTCAGCAGAAGACCATAGGTCACAACCGACGCGACAAAGATCACGATGACCGCCTGAATCAAGCGACGCACAATATAGGCTGACATAGCACATCCCTCACTTACGAACTGACTTACAATAACAGTGATCGTGAGCGTCCGGCCCTCACCCCCTCCTCCCTCTCCCAATTCTGAGAGAGGGAGGAGGGGGTCTGACAAGGGTAAGTATTTCCATGAGTAACCTACTGCGGGAGTGTGGTCGCCCCTCATCCCGTACGGCGATTACGCCCACGGGACTTCCCTACCCTCTCCCCGGAGGGGAGAGGGGCTGGGGGTGAGGGGTAAAGGTACTCCTACGGTCGCTCCCTGATAGAAATACCTACCCTTGTAAGGGGAAGGGAGTAAGGGCCTGAGACGGCGACTATACTGTATTCTACTGTGACACGGGCGTGGCACAGGCAGCAGATCGCCTGTGCCACGCCGAAAGGCTCGTTCATCCGGGGCAGTAGGGGCGTTACAATGCAACGCCCCTACAATGAGATAAGACTCTACCGGGTGAACATGTTCATGTCAATGTGCTCCCAGGTCGGGCTGGCTGCAGGTTCAGCCTGAATCTTGCCCTCGCCGGCAGCCTTCAGGATCGTCTCCAATTCGGTGCCCGCGCCGACCGTCTCTTTACCAACGATGTCAATATCGCCGGTCAGGAGCTGCGCGACGGCCTGGGTGCTATCGGCCACGAACTGGATGACGATCTTCTTGACCTTAGGGAAGCCCGCCTTGTAGTAGTTCGGGTTGGCGACCAAAGTCATGTTCTGGCCCTTCGTCCACGACTGGATCATCCAGGGGCCAACGCCCAGCGGTTTCTCGGCGATCTCGGGGATCGTCAAGAATTCCTTAGCAGGAACGTCCTTCAGGAGCCGCCCATCGGCCAATTTCTGGTGCGAGGGGTAGAAATCCGGATAGCCTTCCTGGTCGCTGGGGAGGAAGTAGGTCGGGTCCAGCACGCCCGGCGTGTGGGTGTGGACGATCTCGGTGTCGCTGATGGCCTCCACCTTCTGGCGGAAGTCGCAGATGGTGTAGGTGGTAGCCTGGGATTCCGGATCGCAGCGGATCTTCCAGAAGAGCTCAAAGTCCGCTTTCTTGAGAGGCTCGCCATCCGACCACTTCAGGCCCGACTTGTACTTGAAGGTCACGACCATCTGCGGCATCTTGACGGTGCCATCTTTGTATTCTACCGTCTTGCCGTCCACGTCCACGACCTTGACGCCGGCCTTGAGTTCCACGACATTGCCATCGGCGTCATAGACCTTGTCGCCGGCTTTCACTTCCACGGTGTTCAGTTTGGCGTCGCCGTCCTTCAGGTTCGGCAACTTCTCCACCATGTCGGCCTGGTAGCCGTAGGAGTATTGGGTGAACGCGTTGCCCTTCACCAGTTGGGAGGCGGTGCGCTGCACAGCTGCGCTCTCGCCAAAGTCGTACATCGTTGCCGGCTCTTGCGTGAAGCCGATGACCACGGTGTCGCTGCCCGCCAGTTCCCACTGATCCGCGTTGGCGGAGTAATATTCGGTGGGATCGGGCTTGAAGTTCTTCAG
>JADYZS010000310.1 GCA_020853075.1 Anaerolineae bacterium
CCACGTAGAGGACGCGCCGCTCCTCGTCCAGCGACTCCTCGTCGTCCACGTTGCGCCAGTCAGGGATGTGGCCGTCTTCCACCCCGATAATGAAGACGACGGGGAATTCCTTCCCCTTGGCGTTGTGCAGCGTCATCAGCGTGACCTTTCCCTCTCCGGTAGAGGCGGCATCCTCCTCCGTCGCCAACGCCGCGTAGTCCAGGAAGGCCGCCAGAGATGGGTCGGCACTGAGAGCCAGGAACGTGGCGACCTGCTGCTGCCAGGCTTTCTTCAGTTCGGCCCACTGCACGTCATCCACCGTGTCGGGCACCTCCGTCGCCTGCAACTCGGCCCAATGGCGGCTCTCATCCAGCCAACGCTCCGGCGGCAGCAAGTCCAACACGCGGTCAAACCAGGGCGATGCGGCTTGTTGGCAGGCGATGCGGGCCGCGGCCAGGTGAAGCGCACGGTTCTCGTCGGCCAGGGGCACGCCCGCGGCCCTCATGCCGATGGCAACCAGCGGCAGGAGTTCCGGCAGCGCCTGTACCTCCTTGTGCCAGCGGTTCTCGGCCAGGAGGGCAAAGAGAAGATCGCGCTCTTGCCGCACGTCGGGCAGGGCGCGGTGCTTCACCTCGGTCCCCAACTTGAAGCGAGCGAGCAACGCCTCCAGGCTATGGGTCTCGCCCGGCAGGATGCGGCGCGCGATCTCCAACGTATCCAGCGTGGGGTTCGTCAGACGGCGTTTCAGCACGCGCCGCATCTCCCGATCCAGGATCAGGTTGTCAAAGCGCGCGACGTTGTGGCCCGCCAGCGTCGCCCCGCCTGCGTAGCGGAGGAAGCGAGGGAGCGTCGCGTCAATGTCCGGCGCGGAACGGACATCCTGCCAGGTCAGCCCGTGCACCGCCGTCGCGTCCCGATCCACGTGGCCGCGCTTGGGCCGTACCAGCGTCTGGAAAGGCTGCCCCACCTCCTCCCGCCGGTCCACCGTGATGGCTCCGATCTCCACGATCTCGTCGTAGGCCACGGAAGTCCCCGTCGTTTCCAGATCGTAGAGGACGAAACGGCTGTCGTCCAGCGTCTCATAGGCGACCAGGAGCCCCTGCGCCAGCCGCCAGGCCACTGTGGAGAGGGAATAGCGGAGCGAACCGGCATCGCGGGGCGCGAGGGAGAGCGCGTCGGCCCTGGCCGGCTGCGCCAGCAGCCAGACGGGCAATGAACCTGGCTTGACCAGCGGGGGCGTGGCGGGATCGGAAACGAGGTGCAGGGAGACGGACGCGCCCAGGTAGTCGGCCAATGTCCGCTCCAGGATGATGGCGGCGCAGAGTGCGTCGGTTTCCGCGGGCGCAAGGAGCGCGAGAGGGCGGCCTGCATCCACCGCACCTTTGAGCATGGCGACCTCGGCGGGGAAGGAGAGGAAGGCGGCAAACCCGGCCAACGTCGGCAACTCGTCGCGCCGGAAGGGTGAGCGCCGCCGCTCTAACACATGGAAGAGGCGATCCACCACGACGTTGACCGGCTCCTCGGCCACGGGTAAGAGATCCTTCCCCAGCGCGTCCAGGAACTCACGCACCGCGGCGCGCGTCAGAGGGCTGACCTCTGGATAGGCGTTCAGGTCGCGGGCCAGTTGCGCCAACGATACCGCCGCCTGGTCGGCCAGAGCACGCAGTTGCAGCATAGTCAGTTCGTCGGCGATGACGCGGGGGAAGTTCAGGGCCTGGCGCAGGTAAGGATCGCTAAAAGAGCGCAGCAGTTGCAGGTAGCGCAGGGCCTCGCGCACGCCCGCCTGCTCAAAGAAGGCCTCGCGCTGGATGCGGGCCAGCGGCATCCCTGCCTGGCGCAGCGCGCCCTCCATAGGGTCGGCCAGGTCGTGAGCACGGTAGAGGATGGCGACGTCGCCGAAGTGCCACCCTTCCTGCTCCACCAGTTCTCGGATCGTGGCGATGAGCCAGGCTTGCTCCGCCGCGGGCGTGGCGAAGGTATGGTGCTCTACCAGGCTCCCTTCCTCCCGCATCGGCGTCAGGAGACGGGGGAAGGCGCGGCGGTTCTGCTCAATCAGGTGCTGAGCCGCGCCCAGGATGTGGGTGGTGGAGCGGTAGGTCTCTTCCAGATAGATGAGAGCGGGGTGATATTCCTGGCGAAAGCGTTCTATGAGTTGGGGCTGCGCGCCGCGCCAGCGATAGATGGATTGGTTATCGTCGGCCACCACGGTAACACTGCTGCCGGGCGGGGCCAGCCGCTCCAACAGCGCATACTGCGCGGGGTTCATGTCGTGGCCCTCGTCCACCAGGACGTGGCGGAAGCGGTGCTGGACGCTCGCGCGTATCTCGTCCTCTTGCTCCAACAACTGCCCGGCCTTCCAGATGAGGTCATCAAAGTCCAATGCGTTGTAACTGCGCAGGGCTTCCTCATAGACCTCACCGATGCGGGCCTTGCTGCTCAGTTCGGGGTCGCCGCTGGGGTCGTAGGCCGGGTCAATCATCTCCGCTTTACGCTGGCTGATGTAGTTGCGCACCAGGGCCAGATCGCGTGGGGGTGGGTCTGTGCCCCAGCCCAGGCGGGCAAAGGCGCGGGCCAGGACGTCGGCCTGCGCCGCCTCGTCAAAAACGACAAAATGGGGGTCCAGCCCGATGGCCGTGCCGTGTTCGCGCAGAAGTTGAAGCGCGGCGGCGTGAAAGGTCTTGACCCAGATGCCGCCGAGTTCCCCGGCCAGGAGCGTTTGCAGGCGGTTGCGCATCTCCTCTGCGGCCTTGTTGGTGAAGGTGACGGCGAGGATTTCCTCCGGCTGCGCCAGGCCCTCCTGGATGAGCCAGGCGATGCGATAGGTGAGGACGCGGGTCTTGCCTGTGCCGGGGCCTGCCAAGACCAGCAAAGGGCCCAGGGCATGGGTCACGGCGCGCCGCTGCTGCCGGTTCAGTTCGCGTTCTAGATCCATAGGACCTCCCACTGTCAGCTTTTGGCCCCCCTGCTCTCCCCCGTTCATTTTATGGGAAAGGGTAGGGGTGGGGGCCATCCGCTTATCCGCTACCTATCCGCTGAATTAGACGCGTCATCCCCCCTCGCGGGCTCGCGCACGAGACGCGACAGCAACAGAGCCGACGAGAAACGCCCCACGCCGGAGAGAAGGAAGATGATCTTGTATCCGACCTGCTCCACCAGGAAGCCGCCCAGCAGCGGCGCGAAAACGATGCTGGTGAAGACCGTGGTCTGATAGGCGGCGGTGAAGCGGGCGCGCTGCCCTTCCGGTAGGATGGCGAGGAGGAAGTTGAAAGCAGCCAGGTTGTAACCC
>JADYZS010000311.1 GCA_020853075.1 Anaerolineae bacterium
GCGCCACCACGGCAGAGGAGCCGGTGGTGCTCGGCCACGAGTTCGCTGGCATCATCACCGCGTTGGGGGCGGGGGTAGAGGGCCTGGCGGTGGGGCAGCGGGTGGCGGTGGACCCCGCCGTCCCCTGCTGGCGCTGCGAGATGTGCCGGTTGGGCCATCCCAACCTGTGCCGCCGCCTCCACTTCTGCGGCCTCTGGCCCGACGACGGAGCCCTGCGGGAATTGATGAATCATCCGGCGGATGCCTGTTTCCCCCTCCCCCATTCCCTATCGGACGATGTGGGCGCGATGTTGGAACCGCTCGGCATCGGCCTCCACGCGGTGGACCTGGCCCACCTGCGGGTGGCGAACAGCGTCGCCGTGTTGGGCTGCGGCGGCGTCGGCCTTTTGCTCATCCACCTGGCGCGGCTGGCTGGTGCGCGTCCCATCTATGCTACCGACCGCGTGCCGGAACGCCTGGCCGCGGCCTGCCGCTACGGTGCAGACGTGGTCTTCAACGTGGACAAAGAGGACGTGGTGGTGGCGGTGCAGCGGGCGACGCACGGGCGCGGCGTGGACGTGACCTTTGAGGCGGCGTGGGCCGACGAGACGGTGGCTCAGGCGATGGAGGTGACCCGTTTCGGCGGGCGCGTCGTGTTGGTTGGCATCCCCGCCGAGGATGCTTTGCAGATGCGCGCGTCCACCGCGCGGCGCAAGGGGCTCACCGTCGCCTTCTCCCGCCGCATGAAGCACACCTATCCCCGCGCCCTGACGCTGGCGCAAGGGGGAGACGTGGACCTGGCCGGTCTGGTGACCCACCGTTTCCCGCTGGCGCGCGCGGCAGAGGCATTCCATCTGGCCGAGGGCTACGGCGACGGCGTCCTACGCGCCGTGATAGGGGTATCATGATCCAAATCGGCAACGTGCGCATCCACCCGGTCAGCGATGGCGTCTTTTGGGCCGACGGCGGCGGGCTCTTCGGCCTGGTGCCGCGTGTCCTTTGGGAGAAGGTCGTCGCCCCCGATGCACTCAACCGCGTGCCCATGGCTCTGCGCTGTCTTCTGATTGAATCGGCGGGCAAGCGCATCCTGGTGGATACCGGCTACGGCGACAAGTTCACCGACAAGGAAAGGGGCATCCTGGGGCTGACGAGCGAGGGGCGGCTGCTGGCCGACCTGGCGCGCCTCGGTTTCCGCGCGGAGGACGTTGACATCGTCCTCAACACGCATCTGCACGCCGACCATTGCGGCGGCAATACCCGCTGGAATGAGCGGCACGAGGCGGTGCCGACCTTCCCCCGCGCCGAGTATTGGGTGCAACGACTGGAACTGGCCGACGCGCGTTTCCCCGACGAGCGGACGCGGGGAACTTACTTCGCCGATAACTTCATGCCGCTGGAACACGCGGAGCAGTTGCGGGTGATTGATGGCGACTCCCTGGTGACCCCCGAACTGCGGCTGGAGATCGCGCCCGGCCATACCCGCAGCCATCAGGTCGTCATCGCCGAGAGCCTGGGCGCGTCGGCCATCTTCCTGGCCGATGCCGCCTCATGGGCCTGGGCGTTGGAGCGGCTGGCCTGGGTTCCTGCTTACGACGTGGAGCCGCTCATTAGCATCCAGACCAAGAAACGGCTGACGCGCTGGGCCATCACCCGGCAAGCCTTGCTCCTGTTTGAGCACGACCCGCGCCTTGTCAGCGGGCGCTTGCGCGAGGAGGATGGGCGTTTCAAGGTGGATGCCGAACAAGGGATAGACTAGAAACATCGTAGAGGCGAGCCGCGGCTCGCCTCTACAGCGCCAGCCGACCCAGCAGGTCCGGCAACTCCGTCAACCGACGAATGACAGGATAGTGGTTGGCCGCGTGGCCCCCCTCGCGGTCCAGGAGCACGCCGGTTATGCCGATACTTCTTGCGCCCTCTGCATCGGCCTCCGGGTTGTCGCCCACGTGCAGGACGTTCTCAGGGGGGACGCCAAATCGCGCCAGCGCCTGTTGAAAGATGGCGGGATGCGGTTTGCTGGCCCCGGCGCGGGCGGAAACCGTGACGACCTCAAAATAGGGGCTGAGGCCCAACCCTTCTACCAGGTCGGGGAGTTCCCAACTCCAGTTGGAGATGATGCCCAGGCGGTAGCCGCGCTCGCGCAGCGTAGCGAGGGTAGGAAGCACGTCAGGAAATAGCACGTAGTTGGCCGGGTCTGTGGAAACCCGCACCCAGGCGCGCCGGATCTGCTCGGCCAGCGCGGGGTCGTCGTACCCCAGTGTTTGCAGGATTCTGACCTGCACGGCGAGATCTTTGGCGCGATGGTACTCTTCTGTCGCGGGATAGGTCAACGGCTCCGGCTTGGGCGATGAGTCGCGAAAGCCACGATAGATGGCGCGCTTCAGTTCCTCCGTGGTCGCCTGGATGCCCGCTTCGCCATAGATGCGATAGGCCGCCTCGTACCAATGCGGGGCAGCATAGACCAGCGTGTCGGCCATGTCCAAACAAACGACGGAGGTGCGCAGTTTCTTCTTATTATCATCAGTCATGCTTATATACCAATGGCAGGAAGATGCGCCACCCTGTGACCGTGGCGGTGGGAGAAGGCGTGGCGGTGGGTGTCGCGGTGCGAGATGGTGTGGGCGTCTGCGTGGGAGATGGCGTTACCGTCACTGTAAGAGATGGCAGCGTGAAATCTTGCGTCGCCGCCCCCCCACCTGTGATTGCGAGCGGCCCCGCTGTCACACCCTGAAAGCCCGCCAGCGATGCCGTGATGACGTAACTCCCGCTCAGGAGTGTCCGCGTATAGAAGCCAGAACTGTCCATCGTCGCGGTCACCACGATCCCTGTATCCACCTTCTGCATAGTCAGCGTCGCGCCGGATAGCCCGGCCCCATTCGCCTGGCTCGTCACGCGCCCGGAGAGGGTCCCTGGCGGCAAGGCACTCTCCAACGCGGCGCGGACGTTGAGCCGTCCCCAACCCCAGACGTTGTTGGGCCGCCCGCCGGCGTCGCCGCCGCAAGTCGTGTTCACTTGAGAGATGGCCGCTTGCGTCAGCGCGGTTTCGGTGCCGTCAATGTTTCCCCGCAAAGAAGGAGCAGCAGACCAAAGGAGCGCGACCGCGCCCGCGACGTGGGGTGCGGCCATGGAGGTACCGCTCCAACCGGACTGGTAGCCGGTTCCCGGTATGCTGGAACGGATGTTGACCCCTGGCGCAGCCAGGTCGGGCTTGAGCCTGTTGCTGCCGTCCAACGTCACCGGCCCGCGGCTGCTGAACCCGGCGATAGAGTGACCGGCGTCATAGGCGCCGACGCTGAAAGAGGCATCGTAGATGGCAGGCGGGTCGTTCACCGAGCCACAAGCGGAACCGCTGTTCCCGGCGGAGACGACCACCAGGATGCCCGCGGCGCGCACCGTCTCCACGATCTGTTTCAGCGTGTTGGCCGCGCAGCCTTCGCCGGGGGTACAGCCCCAGGAATTATTGATGACGTCGGGCGCGAGGTCGGGCCGGCCGTCGGTCATGGGGTTGCCGCCGATAGGATAGGGAGCCAGGAAGAACTCAAAGCACTCCA
>JADYZS010000312.1 GCA_020853075.1 Anaerolineae bacterium
CCCTGGAACTTCCCCATCGCCATCCCTGCCTGGAAGATGGCTCCCGCGCTCATCGCGGGCAACACCGTCGTCTTCAAGCCCGCTTCGCTGACACCTCTCATCGCGCTGCGCCTGGTGGAGTGTCTGGCGGAAGCGGGCCTTCCCGCAGGCGTGCTGAACCTGGTGACGGGCTCCGGCGGCGCGGTGGGTGATACCCTGATCGCTCATCACAAGATCGCTGCGGTCTCCTTCACCGGGTCATGTGAGGTCGGATTAGCGGTGGGCCGGATGGCGGCGAGCCACACCAACCGGATACAATTAGAGATGGGCGGCAAGAATCCGCTGGTCGTGCTGGACGACGCCGACCTGGAGATGGCGGTGGACATCGCCGCGGTGGGCGGGTTTGGCCTCACCGGCCAGGCGTGCACCGCGGGGAGCCGCGTCATCGTCACGGAGGGGGTGGCCGATAAGTTCACCGCGCTCCTGGTCGCGCGGGCCAAGAGCCTCCGCGTGGGGAACGGGCTGGAGGAAGGCGTGCGCATGGGCCCGGCGGTGAGCGACGGCCAGTTGAGCACCGACCTGGACTACGTGCACGTGGGGCAAGTGGAAGGCGCGGAACTCCTATACGGCGGGCGGCGGCTGGAAGGCGGAGCCTATGACCGCGGTTACTTCATAGAGCCGGCGGTCTTTGCCAACGTGCGCCCTTCCATGCGCATTGCGCAGGAGGAAATCTTCGGCCCGGTCATCTCCGTGCTGCGCGCCAAAGACTTCAACGAGGCTGTGGAGATCGCCAACGGCGTGAAGTTCGGCCTGATGGCGGGGATATGCACCCGCAGCCTGGACAAAGCCTTCGCCTTCGCCGAGGCCGCGCAAGCCGGCGTCATCAAGGTCAACAAGCCGACGACCGGCCTGGAACTGCAAGTGCCTTTCGGCGGGATCAAGAACTCCAGCAGCGGAACCTACAAAGAGCAGGGCAAGGCCGCGATGGACTTTTACACCACGACCAAGACGGTGTACGTGGACTATCGTTGAACAGATGGCAATGGCCCAAGACAAAAACACAGAGACGACCCTGTCGGGTCGTCTCTACGTTTCCAGCACGATAGCAGGGCCGGTCGCGCCTACCGTCCGCCGCGCATCACACCGGGCATGAATTGCACGAAGCCGATGCTCACGCGGCCCACCTCGTAGGAGCCGCCTACGTTGTCCAGGTCAAAAATCCGTACGCGCCAATAGAGTTTCTTGTAGGGGATCGCCATCGTGGGCGTGTAGGATGTGTTGTCCGTGGAGACGGTGGCCTTCATGACGAAAGCCGGGTCGCTGCCATATTCCAGTTGGTAATAGGCCGCGCCGTTCACAGGCTCCCAAACGAAGGTCGGCACGCGCGGGACACGCGAGCCGGGGGTCGGGCTAATGAGATCGGGCGATTCGTATTCCTTGTAGAACCGCTGCACAGGGCCATAAGGGCCGTCGGTGCCGTTCGCGCCCACTATCGCGACCTTCCAATACCAGGTTCCGTCGGAGAACTTCTTCCCCTTGTCGGGGGTCAGGATCGTCCCATCGGTGACAAAGACCGGCAGCGGGCTGCTGAAATTCGGGTCGTCGTCCACCACCACCTTGTACTTGGGCGCGGCCAGTTTCGGTTCTACCGTGGGCGTAAGGATGCCCTGCCAGCGGAAGGTAGGGATCGTATAGATCTTTTCATCTGCGGCGGGCCTCAAGGCCACAGGGGCGGGAGAAGATTTGACGAAACTCTGTGCTGCCGTCCAGGGACCATAAACGCCTTGAATGCCGACTTTACGGCCGCGGCGGATGCGCACCCGCCAGAAGTAGGTGCCGTCGCGGAAGGTCCTGGTGAACGGCTCGTCCGGCGTATAGGTGTTGGCGTTGGTATCCAATTCAATGATAGGCGACGAGAAGTTGGAGTCGTTGTCAATTTGGATGCGGTACGCGCCCGCGCCGTCCACCCGATCCCACGAGAAGGTCGGCGTCCACTCCGAGGGGCTGGCCGGTGTTACCCGCAGGTTGGTCGGTACGTGGCTCTCCAAACGGAAGCGGAACGGCTTGGACCAGGGGCCGTAGTCAAAGAGGTCGGGCCGCAACGGCACGTAATGCTCGTGGCGAACCCTGACGCGCCAGTAGTAGGTCTCGTTATCCTCAATCGGGTTCAACGGCACGAAGGCAGACGCCAGGAGCGCGTAGTAGGGGCTGGGCGTCAGAGGGGTGTTTTCGTAGTTCTCCCAGGTATAGGCGATGTCGGTGAAGGCCGGGTCCCGCGCAATCTCCAGGCTGTATCCGTCCACCGAGTCCCAGTACGCCATGAGCCAGCGCAACGGCGGCAGCGAACGATGGGTCATGGGGGCATCCAGCGGCGTATCAAAGGGATAGATGAGATTAACGATGTCCGACGTGAAGGCGAAGTGAGTCAAGGGCGTTGTTGCCTCGTCGGGCATCGTATCTCGGATCGCGCCGCCCGCGGTCGGCACCGTCAACACTTGCAGCGCCAGGCTCCCCGACCAGTTGGCCGCGCCGACTCCCGGAATGGCGGCGTGGGGGATGCGGATCTCCAGCAGACCAGGATTGACCATGACCGCGTTACCGCCCAGGCCGGAGAGGGTCTGCGGCGGATTCCAGGTCTTGCTGATGGCGTTCCACTGCCAGAGGCGAGCCCGATCAACCTGGTTACCGGCATTGCGTTCAACGTAAAGGACGGCCTCCGGCAGATGAAGGGATGCCGCACCGAATGTATTGCCCAGGGGGTCGGTGGTTCCTCCTGAATTGGCGACGTGATTGGAATCAAAGTAAATGGCATAGTTCACTTCGCCGTTGGCATTGTCAAGCCCCTGCACGTCAAAAACCCAAAAGAGGCCCAGCACAGGGTCAC
>JADYZS010000313.1 GCA_020853075.1 Anaerolineae bacterium
CGTGCGGGAGGCGTGCCGGCCGGTCATCGTGTTGACCACGGTCTATTATATGACCGCGTATGACCTATACCCACCCTACGACAAGGGGAGCCCCGCCGCGACCCGCGTGTACAACGAGGTCATCCGGCAACTGGCCGAGGCTAACGATTGTCTCCTGGCCGACGTCTATCAGGCCGAAGGGGGATTACTGGATGGCGGCACATCCTGGGTGATGCACCCTGATACAGTGCACGCGAACGATTTGGGCCATCGCCTCATCGGCCATCGCGTCTTTGAGGTGATCGCGACCCATTGCAGCGGGGTAGCGTCCCGCGTCACACAAGAGTTGGAGCGCGACCGGGCCGAGGTAGAAGCCACGATGGCGATGAGGCGCAAGGAGCAGAATTACGACCTGCCCACGCGCTAGGTTGAAGGATCAGGAAAGATACCACCATGAGCCTAAGTCGTGACCTGGTCATCGGTGTAGATTGTAGCACCACAGCCAGCAAGGCGGTGGTGTGGGATCGCCGCGGCGCGCCCATAGCAGAGGGACGGCGCACCTTCCCGCTCCTCATGCCCCGGCCCGGCTGGCACGAGCAGCAGGCCGAAGAGTGGTGGACGGCGACGGCTCAGGCTTTACGCGAGGCAACCGCGCGAATGGACACGAGGCGGTTTGCCGCCCTCTGCATCACCCACCAACGCGAGACCTTCGTCCCCGTGGACGAGGAGGGACACCCCCTGCGCAATGCCATCGTCTGGATGGACGAACGCTCCCGCACGGTGCTCCCTCTCCTGGATCGTCTCTATGGCGCAGATCGTATCCACCAACTCACCGGCAAGCCCCTCTCCATCAACCCCTCCCTGGGAAAGATCCTCTGGCTGCGAGAGAACGAGCCTGCTATCTTCAACCGTGCCTACAAGTTCCTGGACGTGCACGCCTTCCTGATCCGGAGGATGACCGGGCACTTCCGCACCAGTTGGGGTTGCGCCGACCCCATGGGCCTCTTTGACATGCGCCAGCACCGCTGGGCCGATGACCTCATCCGCGCCGTCGGCTTGCGGCAGGAGCAATTGCCCGAGGCGCACCCGCCAGGAGTCATCTTGGGAGAAGTGACCGAAGAGGCTGCAACCGCTTGCGGACTTCCGGCAGGACTCCCCGTGGTCGCCTCCGTCGGCGACGGCCAGGCAGCGGGCTTGGGAGCCAACATCACGCGCCCCGGCCAGGCCTACCTCAACCTGGGCACGGCCATCGTCTCCGGCGCATACTCTGAGACCTACACAGCCGACCGCGCCTTCCGCACCATGAACGGGGCTATCCCCGGCACGTACCTCCTGGAGACGGTGCTCTTGGGGGGAACCTACACCATCAACTGGTTCGTTGATCATTTTGCCCATGTGGACGCGTCGTCCCTGGCTCTCGGCCTTTCCGCAGAAGAACTCCTGGAGGCGGCCAGCCGCAAAGTGCCACCAGGCGCGCTGGGTTTGCTCCTCGTCCCCTACTGGAACAGCGTCATGAACCCCTATTGGGATGCAGCGGCCAGCGGCATCGTTGTGGGCTGGCGCGGTAACCACGACCGCCGCCACCTGTACCGGGCTCTCTTGGAGGGGATCGCCTTTGAGCAGCGACTACATACGAGCGGTGTGGAGGCTGCTACCGGCCAGCAGGTAGAATCCTTTATCGCTATGGGCGGCGGGGCGCGCAGCCCTCTCTGGTGCCAGATCATCGCAGACGTGACCGGCAAACCTGTCTTCCGCTCGGCCAGCCCAGAGGCGACGGCCCTGGGCGCGGGTATCCTGGCCGCTACCGCGGCAGGTCTTTTCGGCGATGTGCGGGAGGCAGCTGCCGCGATGACCCGCACGGAGCCATCGCCTTTTATGCCCGACGCCAGGCGACACGCCTTCTACAGCCGTCTTTACGAGGAAGTCTATCAGCATCTCTTTCCGGCCCTACGTCCCTATTTGGACCGCCTCACCGAGTTGGTCTCTGAGGAAGAAAGCGGATAAACGATCATGCAAGGTGGCATCGCGCCGGACCCGGAAGCGGAACAACTAGCCGAGATCGCCAGGCTCTACTATGAAGAGGGCTTGACTCAGAGCCAGATCGGCAAACGCTACGGCATCTCTCACTCCACCGTATCTCGTTTGCTGCAAGAGGTCCGGCAGCGAGGAATCGTGGAAATTCGCATCCACTATCCGCTCCCCAGGGCCTACGATCTGGAAAAGAAGTTGGCAGAGCGCTATGGGCTGCAAGGGGTACAGGTACTGGCCTCTCATGGCCTTTCCTATGCGGAGACGTTGAGGCGTATGGGCATCCTAGGGGCCCGCGCCCTCTCCGGTTTGCTGAAAGATGGCGTGGTCTTGGGGATTTCCTGGGGCACGGCGGTAGCAGCCACGGTAGAGGCGATGACCCAGCACGACCTTCCCTCGGCCATGGTGGTACAGATGATCGGGGGGATTGGCTCGGCCAACCCGGCCATAGATGGCATTGAACTGGCGCGCCGGTTGGGCGAGCGACTGCGCTGTCGCTATCACTATCTGCACGCGCCGCTGGTGGTCCCCTCGCCGGAGGTGCACGCAGCCCTGGTGCAGGAACCGGGTATCGCCACGGTATTGGAACTGGCCCGTAAGGCCAGCCTGGCGCTGGTAGGCATCGGCGCAGTGGAACCGGAACATTCCAGCCTGATAAGGGCGGGCTTTCTCTCGCGGGAAGAGGCCACCGAGATCGTCCGGCAGGGAGCGGTGGGAGACGTTTGCGCCCGCACCTTTGACCTGGCAGGGCGAGAATGTCAGACCATCATCAACCGGCGTGTCATCGGCGTGAGTCTGGGTGACCTGCACCGGGTTGGCTACGTGGTCGGAGTCGCCGGCAGTGAGGCAAAGGCGCGCGCGATCTTGGGAGCATTGCGGGGCAGGCACGTGAACTTCCTGATAACCGACAGCAGAGCGGCTGCGCAGGTGTTGGAGTTGGAGAGAGAGAAAACCATAGGCCGGAATGGATGAGGAGTGATCAAATCAAGATGGCAGAGACGATGACGCTGGTAAAGGAGGCAGAGAAGACAGCGCTCCTGAGCAGCGAGACGAAGGTGGAGATGCTGCGCAAGATGTGGCTGATCCGCGCCTTTGAGGAGAAAGCCGAGCAACTCTACGCCCTGGGCAAAGTCCACGGCACGATGCACCTCTCCATCGGCCAGGAGGCCAGCGCCGTCGGCGCGGTCGCGGCCCTGCGCCCCGACGACTACATGCTCAGCACCCACCGGGGACACGGCCACTGCCTCGCCAAAGGGGCAGACCCGCGACGAACCATGGCCGAGTTTCTGGGAAAGGTGACCGGCTATTGCCGGGGGCGCGGCGGTTCCATGCATATTGCCGACGTCGGTTCGGGAAACCTGGGCGCAAACGGCGTCGTCGCCGGTGGAGTGCCCATCGCCGTCGGTGTCGGGCTCAGTATCCAGATGCAGAGGATGGAGCGCATCGTCCTCTGCTTCTTTGGCGACGGCGCAGCCCACGAGGGGGCCTTCCACGAATCTCTGAACCTCGCCTCGCTTTGGCGGCTGCCGGTCATCTTCCTGTGCGAAAACAACCAGTACGCCATGTCTCTCGCCACCGAGCGGGGATTGGCCGTTTCGGCCATTGCCCAGCACGCTGCCTCGTACGCCATGCCGGGGACACAGGTGGACGGAAATGACGTGATAGCGGTCTTTACGGCCACGAGCGCGGCAGCGGAGCGGGCGCGGGCAGGGGGAGGCCCTTCCCTCATTGAAGCCCTCACCTATCGTTGGCGAGGACACTCCAAGAGCGACAAGCAGCTCTATCGCAGCCGGGAGGAACTGGAGGCGTGGAAAGCGAAAGACCCCATCCCCCGCTTCGCGCAGAGCCTGGAGAGAGAGGACCTGTTGGACACAGAGAAAGCCGGGCACGTAGAGGCGGAGGCGCGCGCGGCCATTGAGGAGGCCGTGCGCTTCGCCGAGGAGAGCGAGGAGCCGCCTTTGGCCGAGATTTTGCAGGGGGTATATGCCTGATGCGGGAAATCACCTACGGAGAGGCGGTGCGAGAGGGATTGCGCCTTGCCATGCAGCGAGATGCCCGGGTCTTCCTTCTCGGCGAGGACATCGGCATCTACGGTGGGGCCTTCGGCATCACCGTCGGCTTGCTGGACGAGTTTGGCCCGGAGAGGGTGCGCGATACCCCCATCTCCGAGTTGACCATCGCCGGCACCGCCGTGGGGGCCGCCCTCACTGGCATGAGGCCCGTGATGGAATACATGTTCATGGATTTTTCTTCCCTTGGCATGGAGCAACTGGCTAATCAAGCCGCGAAGATCCACTTCATGCTGGGGGATCAGGTCAGCGTACCGATGGTGGTGCGGGCTCCGGCTGGCTCCGGTACGGGGGCTGCGGCGCAGCACTCCCAAAGCCTGGAAGCCTGGTTCGTCCACATCCCCGGCTTGAAGGTGGTGATGCCCAGCACCCCCTACGATGCCAAGGGGCTCCTGTTAGCGAGCATTGAGGACCCGAATCCGGTCATCTTCGTAGAGCATAAGCTCCTCTACCGCACGAAGGGAGTGGTTCCGGAAGAGTATTACACCATCTCTCTGGGCAAGGCCGAAGTGAAGAGGGCGGGCCGTGACGTGACCATCATCGCCAACTCCATCATGGTTCCCCGCGCCCTCGCGGCGGCAACCCAACTGGCGGAGGAAGGGATTGAGGCCGAGGTGATGGACCCTCGCACCCTCAAGCCGTTGGATGAGGAAGCGTTGGTAGCCTCGGTGATGAAGACGGGCAAAGTGGTCATCGTCTATGAGGCGTACAAGACGGGCGGCATCGGCGCGGAGATCGCGGCCCGTCTGGTGGAGAGCGAGGC
>JADYZS010000314.1 GCA_020853075.1 Anaerolineae bacterium
ATGGCACTGGGGCGTCCCTGGCTCCCGTCTGCCTTTGCCATCTGGAACTTCGGCTTCACCCTCTTCCTGCCCTTCTGGTTGTACGTCGTCGCGCTCTGGCTCTACCTATATACCCTGGTGGCTTGCTGGGCTTCGGGCCAGCCGGTCTATCGTGCCATCGCTCTGGGCCTGGCCCTCGTCGCATTGGGCGGTCTGCGCGCGGATTTCTCCTATATGCAACGGCTGGCGCTCCTGGGCCTGTGGCAGTTGGGCGATTCTCTCTAATACTCAAATCAGCCCGGCAGCAACTGCACCTTCATGCGGTCAGGGGCACGTTGGGCCAGGTCCAGCCCTTCGGCGAACCGAGATAACGGCAACTGGTGAGAGATAAGAGACTCCACCTGCACCGCACCGCTCTCTAGCAACGCAATGCTTTGGGGGAAGGTGCGGCAGAGCGCGTAACTGCCGTAGATGGTGAGGTCCTTGCGGAAGACCTGATAGGGGCTGAAAGATGCAGTCGCCTCGCGCGGACAAACGCCGAAAAGCCACACCCTTCCCCGTGGCCGTGCGTAGCGGAAGATGCCCTCAACCACCTGTGGGATGCCGGTCGCGTCCACCACCACATCGTACCCCAGTGAAGCCAGGGAGCGCAGGCGCGCCTCCTGTTGGGCATCGGCGACGACTACCGCCGTAGCGCCCAACTCCGCCACGCGGCGCAGACGCCACTCGGCTACATCTGTCACCACGACCTTGGCCGCGCCTGCGTGACGGATCGCTTGCGCCAGCAGGCAACCCATCGGCCCTGCCCCAAAGATGAGCGCAGAATCGCCTGGCACAATCGGCACCCGTAGCAGTCCCCAGACCACGCAGGCCAGCGGCTCAATGAAGGCAGCCTGGTTGTAGGGGAGCGCGCCGATGGAGAATACGTTCCCTTCGGGCATGGAGACGTAGCGGGCGAACGCGCCCGGTCTGGTCACCCCTACTGCCTGGGGGGTCAGACACTGGTTGGGTTCGTTCCGCTGGCAGGTGGGGCATCGCCCACAGGCGATGTTGGGGTCCGCCGTCACCCGGTCGCCAACATGAAAGCGCGTCACCCCCTCACCGACCGCGGCCACGGTGCCGGCGAACTCGTGTCCCGGTATCAGCGGGTAGGTTGCCTGGTATTCGCCCTGGAGGATGTGAATATCCGTACCGCAGATTCCGGCAACCTCCACCTGGATGATGGCCTCGCCGGGGCCAGGAACAGGATCGGCCACGTCAACGACCTCAGTGCGCAATGGTGCTGTAATGCGAGCCGCTTTCATAGGTTACTCCGCAGCAACTCTGTGTTGATGGGGGTATTATAGCATAGGGGTCGGAGTTTGCGGCTATGAATCAAACAGAGTTGCGCTACCCGCCCTACGGCTCCCGGTGGTTATCTTATTTGACAACTGATGCTAGTGGGGGTAGAATAGCCCAAGACACAGGGATTATTACGCAAAACGGCTGGCCGGTGTGCCAAACTCAAGCGGGTGTAGCGCAGTGGTAGCGCAACTGCTTCCCAAGCAGTGAGTCGTGGGTTCGAATCCCATCACCCGCTCCTACTTGTCCATAACCTGGTGGCCTCTCTATGTTCCTGTAAGGAGATATCAAGCCGATGCGCCAAGTCATTAACGGCACGCGAGCGTTTGCCTATGCGGGCGCTTTCGCGCGTTTCGCCAGCGCGGCGTGGGCCACAGGAGCAGACACTTCAGGAGGAAGAGCGAGTTAGATTCAGGCGATCCTATCTGCAATCCCTGTGTGGCCCCGCCCCCTTGTTGAGAGGCGGGGTTTTTGTTCCCCGCCGGTCACCGTCTCTCTCTATGTCCTGATATGAGCGTGAGGATAAGCTATGCGCAACCTCTTGCGACTTCTCCGGTTCCTCAGGCCGTACCGTGTCCAGGTAGCCATCGCGGCCTTTCTGACCCTCGTTTCCCTGGCCGGCGACCTGGTCACGCCTCTTGTTCTCGGCTGGACCATTGACCGCGGCCTGGCAAGCAAGCGGATGGATCTGGTGATACTTTATTCGCTGTTGCTCGTCACCCTGGCGGGAACGCGCTCGCTGGCAGGTTTTCTGCAAGGCTACGTTCAGAGCCTGGCCGGGCAAAGCGTGGTACGCGACCTGCGCCACCGGCTGTACGAACACCTTCAGCACCTGCCGGTCAGTTTCTACCGGAAGATGCCGACAGGGCAGATCATGTCGCGGGTCACCAGCGACGTAGAGGCCGTGCAGGAATTTGTCTCCTGGGGTTTTCTATTCCTGTCTGCCGGGCTGGTATCCCTCGTTGGCACGATGGTTATTCTTCTGGTCATAAACTGGCGGCTATCCGTGGTCGTGATGCTACCCATCATTCCTCTGGCTCTGACCGTCGTGGGCTTTGACAGGCGCATCGGGCCGGCCTGGGAAGATGTGCGCGGCCAGATGGGACGGCTGACGACGGTACTGCAAGAGGCCATCAGCGGTGTGCGCGTGGTGAAAGCCTTTGCCCGCGAAGGATACGAGACGAATCGCTTCGGCGCACAAAACCAGACCTATAGAGCCAAGAGCATCCGGCGCGGTCGCATTGAGGCGCGGTCTTTTCCTACAATGGATCTCTTCATGGGGTTCTGCTTTGTGGTGCTGGCCTGGTACGGCGGCCTTCTGGTCATACGAGGCGAACTGACCCTGGGGTTCTTCTTCGCCTACCAATGGTATTTGTGGGGCGTTATCTGGCCGGTGCGCATGATGGGGTGGCTCCTGAGCATCATGCGCCAGTCGCTGGCCGCGATGCCGCGCCTAACCGAGATCATGGATGCGCCTATCACTATCGGCGATGCGCCGGAGGCTGTGGCGTTACCGGCTGTGCGCGGGGAGATTCGCTTTGAGAACGTCTGGTTTGCCTTTCCCGACGCCCCAGACCGCTCGGTGCTCAAAGGGCTTGACCTGACGATAGAGGCAGGCCAAACCGTCGCCATCCTCGGCAGCACCGGCTCCGGCAAGTCTTCCGTGATCAACCTGATCCCGCGTTTCTACGACGCGACGCAGGGAGCCGTGCGCGTGGATGGGCTGGACGTGCGCCAGGTGAGGCTTGCCAGCCTGCGCCGTCACATCGGCATCGTCCCCCAGGAGACTTTTCTCTTTTCCGCGACCGTGCGCGAGAATATCTCCTTCGGGAGACCGGACGCGAGCCAGGGAGAGATAGAGACTGTGGCGCGTCAGGCGCAGGCGCACGACTTCATCATGGCGTTACCCAAAGGCTATGAAACTCGTATCGGCGAGCGCGGCATCGGTCTCTCCGGCGGACAGAAGCAGCGGATCGCTCTGGCGCGTGCCTTGCTCATGGACCCCGCCATCCTTATCCTGGACGAAGCCACTTCCAGCGTGGACACCGAAACGGAATATGAGATCCAATTAGCCCTGGAGGAAGTGATGGCACACCGTACCAGCGTTATCATCGCGCAAAGGCTCTCCACCATCAAAATGGCCGATAAGGTGGTTGTGCTAAAAGATGGCCGGGTGGCCGAGGAAGGGACTCATGCCGGGTTGCTCGCGCTCGGTGGCGAGTACACCCGCATCTACAATTTACAGTTCCGGGAGCAAGAAGAGTTGGCCGCGCTGTCAGGTGCACCTGTGACGGAGATGGCGTAGTCATTGTAGGGAACCTCTCTTACCCCTCACCCCCGGCCCCTCTCCCGCTTGCGGGAGAGGGGGGTCGGCCAATAC
>JADYZS010000315.1 GCA_020853075.1 Anaerolineae bacterium
ACCGGGTTGGGCGGCTACGTATCCAACTCCAACGTCTTCCGCGTGGATGGACAATTGCAGGCGACCCTCACCGTGCGTATCCCGGTTAAGGATTACGAGAACGCGCTGGCGCAGTTCAAGGGCCTGGCGGTGCGGGTGCAGCGGGAGTCGACCGGAACCGAGGACGTGACGATGGAGTACACCGATCTGACCGCGCGCCTCAAGAACCTGGAACTGACCGAGAAAGAACTGCAAGAACTCCTGACCGAAGTGCGGGAGAAGACGGGCAAGGCTGAGGATGTGCTGGCCGTCTATAACCGCCTGACGGAGATTCGCGGCCAGATTGAGCAGATCAAAGGGCGGATGCAATACCTGAAGAACCTGGTGGACCAGACGACCATCAGCCTCACCCTCATCCCCGACGTCTTGGCGAAGCCGGTGGTAGAGCCAGGCTGGCGGCCCCTGGAGACGCTGCGCAACGCCCTGGCCGCGCTGGTTGTTGTGCTTCGGGGTCTGGTGGATCTGTTGATCTACATCCTCGTCTTCGCTCTGCTTCTGATCCCGTTGGTGGTGCTGATCGTGCTGATCCGTGCCTGGCAGCGGCGGCGCAAGCGGGCGCAGGCGTAGAAGGGTGTGAGCAGAAGTGGCGAGGCCCCGGGTAACCGGGGCCTCGGTGTTTTGGGCGATTTACCCCTTCTACCTCTCTCCAAACCGGGGAGAGGAGGGGGCCGGGGGGAGAAGAGAGGTTTTCACGCGCTCGGCTGGTGCTCACCCTTGAGCCGGTCGTATTCGCCGAACCAGCCCAGAAGTTCCGACTGGCGCTCTCTGGCCCGGCGTTCATCCTCCAGGCGGCGATAAGCCTCAATGCGACGAAAGATCTCGTTCTGCACCGCGCGGGGGTTAGAGACGAAACGAAAGTTGAAGGAGCCGGTCTCCGCCGCCGTCTGGATGACGACATCGCCGTAGTTGAGGAGGTAAGCCAGAGGGCCGGGGATATTCAGGCTGACATTTTGCACCACGGCTAGGCTGGCCTCGCGTTTGTTCTCGGCAAAGAAAAGCGGCTTCTTTTCAATGTCAATGATGCGCTCCGGCGTGACGACGTAAACGTCGTTCTCCCAGTCGGCGTAGTTCCACCAGAGCCAGGCCGCGAAGACCAGGAATAGCAGGAGAAACACCAGAAAAACGGGCGCGCGCACTTCTGCCGCCACGAAGGGACCCAAACCGGCCAGCGCGGCCAACGATCCTGCCAGGCTCATAGCGGTCAGCAGCAGCGGGCGGATAATGCGGATGAGGAGGTTCATCCAATGCTTGCGCCAGGTCACCCGCCCGCCCTCGGCCCAATGCAGGCGCGGCCAGAAGCGCAACCGTTCCCGCCACGGTCTTTTCGTGGGAGTGGAAACGGGAGGCAGCATATCCGGCAGGACCCGCGCTGGCGCGTCTGGTTCCAGACCGAAGGCAAGATTATGTTCCAGCCCCCGGCGGATCGTTCCCCTGGAGACGGCGCGGGCGCTGGCCCGCGCGCGCGCCACCTGTTCAAAGATGATCTCCTGCACCTGCTCCGGCTCGGCCAGATGGTCAAAGGTGATCTTGCCCACCGTCGCCGCGGTCTGGATAACCAGAGTGCCAAAACCGAGGATGTTGCCGAGCAACCCGCGTGCGATGTTCATGTCCTGCACTTTATCCAGCGGCGCGTCGCGACGCATCTCCGAGAGGAGCAGCACCCGTTCAAAATGGGTGATGCGGCGGTTGGAGACGGCGAAATAGTCGTTGGCCCAGTCTATCACGACCCAGGCCACGGCCAGGAGCGCGCATCCCGTCACGACCAGTAGAAGTTCATCCAGCCAGAGGGGGGCGCGCCAGCCCAGGGCCAGCCCCCAGGCTATGACCAGCGCGTAGAGCAATACTACGGGAACGAGCATCCGTTGTAACAAGAAGAACCAGTGGCGGCGCGCCCAGAAAAGGATGAGTTCCCCCGGTTCCTGCCAACGGAAGCGCCTGTGGCGTGAGCGCTCCTGGATATCGGCGCGGACTTTGAGGCGAGGGCGGAGGTCGGGATGATCGGCCAGGCAAAGTTGGAGGTCCAGACGGTGCAGCGAGAGCCAGTCGGTGGGAGTGAGGGCTTCCACACTGGCATCGCGCGTGTCGCCCAGGAAGAGCGAGGTCTGGCCGAAGGAATCGCCCGCGCGAAAATAGGTATGGGGGCGACCGCGGCCCTGGTCATCTACCAGCCGCGCAATCGCCTCGCCTTTGTCCAGGATGAAGAACTGGGCCCCGGGTTCGCCCTGGAGCGTCACCATGCGCCTGGCCGGATAGTGATGCCAGCCGGCATAGCCCGCGAGAATCGCCAACTGCCGGTCAGACAACGCGGAGAAGAGCGGCACGGCGCGCAGCCGCCCCACGATGTCGGGATGGCGCAGGTCGCCCCGGACGTCGGGATAGACCCGCAAGAGCCAGCGCAGGTTGGCATCGTCCAAGCGCAAGAGGGAGAGATCGGAACGCGCCCGCGCTCGGGCAGGGGACGTCTCGCCCAAGATGGCACCCGCGCCGAGGAAGTTGCCTGCTGTCAGGGTCTCTCGCCATGCCCTATCTCCCTCTCTGTATTCCACCTCTGCCTGGCCTGTGTCTATGAGATAGAGAGCGCGGCTGAGTTCCTCAGGGGCGACAATGCGTTCGCCCGCGTGGAGATTTATGGGGTGCACCAGGTCGGCCAGGCGCAAGATCGCCTCGTCGGGGAGAGAGGCGAAGCAGGGAAAGGCGCGCAGGCGGCCGGCGATGCGGGCGGGGATCAGTTCGGCGCGCAGGCCGGGCCGGCGACCCAGAAGCCAGGATAGGGTCTGCGGGTAGATGGCGAAGAGGCGAACGTCGGAGCGGGTCGTAGCCGTGGTTGGCTGCACCGTGCCGCGCAGGATGGCGGTGCGGCCCAGGGCCTGGCCGGGGCCGGCGTCGCGCCGGATGACCTGGCGGCCATCGGCATCAAGTCCGATCTGTTCCACCTCTCCTGACTCTACAATCAGGAGCGCGCGCCCCGGTTCACCCTGGGGAAAGATGACCATGCCTGCGGGGTAGGTCTCCTCTTGCACCTCGCCCGCCAGGTGGCCGAGTTCGTCGGGCGCAAGGTCGCGGAAGAGGGGGAAGGTCGCCAGGCGTGCGGCGATCTCGTCGGGGGTCATGTTCCTCTCAGTCGCCAGCGCGGGGGCTCTAGGAAAAGCCTCAGCCATCGGTTAGAAACCGACGGCCAATGGGTTGGGAAACCCGCAAAGCGGGTTTTATGTAAATACCAGCCGTCGGATTTCATCCGATGGCGGTCTGTTCCTAAGGGTAGAGACGCAGCATACTGCGTCTCTACATGAACTTCTCAGACAGCCTTAAAGTTGGGCCTTCAGATGTTCTGCCGCCGTCCGCGTCATACCCGGCACACGGGCCAACTCCTCCACCGGCGCCTCGCGGATTGCCTCAAGGGAGCCGAACTGGCGCAGCAGCGCGCGGCGGCGCACCGGCCCGATACCCGCGATCTCTTCCAGCATGGATGCTCTGGCCGCTCGGGCGCGGCGGTTGCGATGATAGGTCAGAGCGAAGCGGTGCGCCTCGTCGCGGACGCGCTGCACCAGGTAGAGGCCCTGGCTGGTGCGGGGAAGGAAGATGGGCTCCGGCTTGCCCGGCAGGAACAACTCCTCCCGCTCCTTCGCCAGCGCCACCACCGGCACGGCGTCCAGCAACTCGTATTCCTGCAATACCTCTACCGCCACGCCCAGTTGCCCTTTGCCGCCGTCCACCATCAGGAGGTCGGGCAGTACCTTCCAGGCTTTGGCGCTCTCCCGTTGGCCGCCGGGCTTCTCGGCATCGGGGTGCTCCTCCACCGCACGGCGGAAGCGGCGGCGCAGCACCTCTTTCATGCTGGCGTAGTCGTCCGGCCCCTGCACCGTCTTCACCTGGAAGCGGCGGTAGTCGCTCTTGCGGGGCACGCCCTGGGCGAAGACAACCATGCTCGCCACAGGCTCCGTCCCCTGGGTATTGGAGATGTCAAAGCACTCAATGCGCGCCGGCGGGCGGTTCAACCCCAACGCCTCCTGCAACTCGGCCAATGCCTGCAACTGGCGGTTGGTGTCGGCCTGCCACTGGCTGCGCAGGGCGTTTAGCGTCTCCGTGGCGTTCTCTTCGGCCATCTTCACCAGGCCCTGGGCGTTGTCGTTTTGCGGCACGCGCAGCACCACGTTCGCACCTCGCTTGGAGCCGAGCCACGCTTCAATGATGCGCACCTCATCCACGTCGTGGGGCAGCAGGATTTCCGGCGGGACGTAAGCCGCGTCGTTGTAGAATTGCTTGAGGAATGACGCCATCACCTCCTGGTTCTCCTCGCCCTCTGTCCCTTCCAATACGAAGGTCTCGCGCCCGATCATCTTGCCGTAGCGCACGAAGAAGACCTGCACGCAGGTATCGCCGTCGGCACGGGCGAAGGCGATGACGTCCTGATTCGCCAGCGCGGGCGAGACGACTGCCTGCCGCTCTACCAGCCCACGCGCCGTGCGGATCTGGTCGCGATAGCGGGCGGCCCGCTCAAATTGCAGCAACTCTGCCGCGGCCGCCATCTTGGCTTCCAGTTCTTGCAGCACTGCTTCGGTCTGTCCTTCCAGGAAACTGCCAAGTCCGGCGATGATCTCGCGGTATTCCTCCTGGGAGACGGCCCCGATACAGGGCCCGGCGCAGCGGCCGATGTGGAAGTAGAGGCAGGGACGCGGGTCTTTCCCGGTGATCTCGCGGTCGCAGGTGAGGTAAGGGAAGATGCGGCGCAGCACGTCTAGCGTCTGCTGCACGGCCCAGGCCGAGGTGAAAGGGCCATAGTAGCGCGCGCCGTCCTGCTCCATGCGCCGGGTGATGGTGATCTTGGGATAGGCATCCTGCCAGTGGATTTTGATGTAGGGGTAGGTCTTGTCGTCCTTCAGGCGAACGTTGTAGCGCGGCTTGTGCCGCTTGATGAGGTTGTTCTCCAGGATGAGGGCTTCCAGTTCGCTGGGCGCGACGATCCAATCCAGATCGGTGATCTGCATGACCAGATGGCCCGTCTTGGGCGAGACGCCCGCGGTGGCCTGGAAGTAGGAGCGGACGCGAGCGCGCAGGTTAACCGCCTTGCCCACGTAGATGATGCGTCCCTCGGCGTCTTTCATCAGGTAGCAACCGGGCTTCGCGGGCAGGGTCTTCAGTTTGGCCTTCAGCGTCTCCGCCACCTGCATCATGCGCTCATTCTAGCACAGATGCGCGGCGCGGTCAACGGCTCCAACGCGCTTGACTTCCCCATTCTTCTATGATAAATTCGCTGCATCCCGTTTTACCGACAAAGGCCCGCATCCGGTTACACATCGTAAGGGACGGCACAGGAACTGGCCGTCCCTTGCGCTTCAGCGAAAGGGGAGAGTCAGATGAAGCCGCGTGTGTTCCTCGTACTGTTTTTCGGTCTTATGCTGCTGGCCGCCGCCAGGGCTGCCGTTGCGCAAACACCGGGTCCACAAAGCCCAGATGCCGGGCAGGCAGCCCTGGGCACCGCTTTCACCTACCAGGGGCTACTCCGGCAGGGTGGCAATCCCGTCAATACCACCTGTGATTTCCAGTTCAGCCTCTACAATGCCTTTGCCGTGGGGACTCGGGTCGGCAGCACCCAGACCCGCTCCGCCATCGGCGTGACCGATGGCCGCTTCGTCGTGCAGTTGAGTTTCGGTGAGGGCGCCTTCAACGGCGAGGCCCGCTGGTTACAGATCGCGGTGCGCTGCCCGGCCGGCAGCGGCACCTATACGACGCTGTCGCCGCGCCAGGAATTGACCCCCGCGCCCCATGCGCTGGCACTCCCCGGCCTGTGGACGCGGCAGAATATCATCAGCACGAACATCATCGGCGGCTATCACGGCAATGGCGTGACCGCGGGCGTGGCGGGAGCGACCATCGCCGGCGGCGGACGGCTGGGTGCCACCAACCGGGTGACCGACGATTTCGGCACGGTGGGCGGCGGCTCTAACAACCAGGCAGGCGACGGCGTTGGCACAACGGCGGCCAAAGGCCACGCTACGGTTAGC
>JADYZS010000316.1 GCA_020853075.1 Anaerolineae bacterium
CGGCTGTAATACAAAAAAAACGCTTTGCGGGTTTTCCGACCCGCTGGCCGTCGGTTTCTAACTGATGGCCGTAGAACGCAACAAGGGGGCACAGCAGTGAACGTGCGGCGAGGGATTCGGAGGAATCATGCTACGTAAAATCATTCGCCAGGCGCATGGTCAGGACCTGGTCATCTTCGCCATAGCCCTACCAGCCCTGATCGCCATGCTGGCCCTGGGGGTGGACGGCGGTTACGCCTACGCCCAGCGGCGCCGTATGCAAACGGCAGCCGACGCTGCGGCCCTGGCCGGGGCACGTATGATCGGTATGGGTGGAGGATCGGGGCAGGTAGGCACCGCCGTAACCCAATACGCGACCAATAATGGAGCCGCGAGTGCTTCCTGGCAGTATATCAGCGGCGGCAACGGCGTTCGCGTGACCGCCCAGAGGACGTTCAACACCTTCTTCGCCGGGTTCATCGGGCGCCCCACGATGACGGCCTCGGCGACAGCAGACGCAACGCTGGATTATCTCTCGGCTGCCGGCAACCTTCTCCCCATCGCGGTGCATGAGGAGGATTTTGTCCTCGGACAGGAGTACACATTGTGGGACGACAATCACGAAGCCCCTGGCGCATTCGGTTGGATAGACTGGACACCACCGAGCGGAGGCAATTCGGAGTTAGCCGACGCGATCCTTAACCCCTCCATGAGCGGCTGGCGGCAGATTGGCGAGTGGCTGAATACCCAGACCGGTGTCTCCGGTAGTTCAGCAGTGAGGGATGCGCTGGACTATTGGCTGGACAAGCACGTGACCGTCCCAATCTACGACGTTATCACTGGCACAGGCAACAATACGCAGTATCATTTGATCGGTTTTGCGGAGTTTGTGCTGACATCCTACGATTTCCAGGGTTCAGATAAAAGTGTCACCGGGTATTTCGTGCAGTGGGTAGAGAACGGACCCGGCGGTGGCACAACAGGTGTGCGTACCATTCGCCTTACTAATTAGCGGATTCGTGGTGACCCATCAGTCTGGGACGTGCGGCAGGGAGGTTAGGAGGAGTTAGATGCTACGCAAGATAACGCGCCGAGAACACGGTCAGGACCTGGTGATCTTTGCTCTGGCGTTGCCGGTGCTGCTGGCCATGCTGGCGCTGGTGGTGGACGGTGGTTTCGCTTATGCCCAGAGGCGGCGGATGCAGACGGCAGCCGACGCCGCGGCCTTGGCCGGCGGACGCGTGATCGGGCTCGCCCAGGGATCGGCCCAGGTAGCAGCAGCCGTGAACCAATACGCATTCAACAACAGTGCAGCCAGCGCTTCCTGGCAGTACATCAATGGCGGCAACGGCATCCGCGTGAATACGCAGCGGACCTTCAACACCTTCTTCGCAGGGCTGGCGGGCGTGCCGACGATGACCGCCGCGGCCACCGCCGATGTGAGCCTGAGTTATCTCTGCGAGACCGGGAACTTGCTGCCCATCATCGTGTATGACTGGGATTTCGAATATGGGCAAGAGTACGAAATCTGGGATACTGCTGTGGACGCCCCTGGTTCCTTCGGCTGGGTGGACTGGCACAATTCCGGCGGTGGTAACGACGAACTAACGCTGGACATCCTTGATCCGAGTCGCAGCGGGACGGTCCGGGTCGGCGACGACGTGACCAGCCGCACCGGCATCGGCCAAAGCGACCAGGTCATGGCCGCTCTTGAGTCATGGATAGATAGGGAAGTGTTGATACCGTTGTGGGATACCGTAGGGCTTCAGGGCACCAATACGGTGTATAACATCAGTGCCTTCGCTGTATTCTATATGACCGATGCTCGGAAGCAGGGTAATGACAAGGTCGTTACTGGCAGATTCGTGCGCAAAGTGTTCTTGAACGCACCGGGCGGTTGCACACATGGGGCCAGAACGATGCGTCTGACAAACTAAAAAGCAAAAGACGGGGGGCAGAAGTGTTGGCGAAGAAACGGGGGCGCGAGTTCCTGCTTGATCTCGCGGTGGGCGTAACCTGGGGCGTATACGCTGCGGGCTATCTGGCTCGTGCTTTGGCCCAGCGGCAACTGGTGGACATCGGGCTTCTAGTTTTCTATACTCTGGTCGGCATTGCTTTCTTACGGCGAGCGCCCGCACGTGCGAGTGGTCCCTGGTGGGAGACCGTGCTGGCGCTCGTCAGCGTTTTTCTACCTATCGTTGTGCTGCGGCCCGCGCAGGACGGCTTGCCCTCTCTCGGCGGCGCGGTGCAGATGGTGGCATTGGCAGGCATCATCGCGGCACTGCTGTCGTTGGGCCGGAGTTTTGCCATCGCGCCCAGCGACCGGGGCCTGGTGACGCGAGGGCTCTACCGCTGGGTTCGCCACCCGCTCTACGCGACCCAGTTGTGCTTCTACATCGGCTATCTCATTGCCAACCCCTCCTGGCGGAATCTGGTAGGCTTGCTGGCCGAATTGGCTCTGCAGGTCGTGCGGATTCGCTGGGAGGAGGGCCTATTGGCAGGCTATGCCGCCTACGCCGCAAAGGTGCGTTGGCGGCTGGTCCCGTTCATCTGGTGAGCAAACCGCAGGTCAAAGGAGTGTACAAACATGAAACGCAAAGGTGCCATTTGGTTAGCAGTAGGCCTGGTCCTGGCCGTCATGGCAGGTCTGGCAACCTTCCGTATCCTCACACAGGTCACCGCAGAGCGCGAAACGGGCGCCGTGGAGACCACGACGAGCAGTGTCGTCGTCGCCCTGGTTGACATGGAGCCGCGGACGATCTTGACCGACACCACGTTAGCCTTGCGCCAGGTTCCAATAGAAATGGTGCCTGTGGGCGCGGTGACGAACCTGGACGAGGCGCGCGGCAAGCTGACGCTTGATGAAGTCAGCGCCGGAGAGATCATTCTCAGCCGACGCCTGGCCGACCCCAGTAACACGAGCGCAAATATCGCCTTTACCATGCCGGAAGACAAGGTTGCCATTGCCCTACCCGGCGGCGACAGGCTCACCAGGTCTGGGGTGCTGAAGGAAGGAGATAGGGTAGATCTTCTCTTCTCGCTGAGTGCGTCCTCTTCCAGCGGTGGGAAGGCAGATACCCTGGTCACTCTATCGGCCATCCAGAACCTGACGATCACAGCCATCGTCCTTCCCAACGTGCTGGCCGAAGCATCCGGCTCAACCCTGGGGAAAGTGCCGGGGAGCAGCGGGGCCACAGGCGACATAGACCCCATCCTCCTCGTCGCGGTGGACCCGCAGGATGCCCTGGTGCTCAAATATCTGGTGGATGCCGGGGCGGTGCTGGACGTGGCCTTGCGCGCCAATACGAACGAACAAATTCGTGCCGTAGAATCGGTCACGATTGAGTACATGGCGGATCGCTATCAGTTCGTCATCCCGAAGGAAAACACGCAACCACTCAAGCCATCGGGGAAAGAATGATGGTCACTTCTAACCAGCACGCAACGTCTAATGGTCGGCGGAACAAGGCCATGAGTGGCGCGCTGCGTCTCCTCGTCGTAGCGGGCGATGATGCCGCGCGGCGCATCGGCGAAAGTATAGCGACCAGACGTGACGTGCAGATTGTGGGTAAGGCCACCGATACCGAAAGCGCACTTTTGCAGGCGAGTGCGTTAGAGCCGGACGTCTTCTTGGTAGATGATACGCTGCCTCTGGATGGGCCGCTGCCTGTCATACAGCAGATCGTCACGCGGAATCCCCACGCGACCATCGTGGTTATCGCCTCGCCCACAACGCTGGAATACGTACGCCAGGCGATGCTGGCCGGCGCGCGCGGTTTCGTGATGCGCCCCTTCAGCGGTGATGTCCTGACACAGACGCTCTCACAGGCCTGTGAGGTAGAACGCAACAGGCGCGACTTGCTCGCGCGCCAGTCACCGGCAGACGTCCGGCTAACCGATCCCGGTCGGGTGGTCGCCCTCACGTCGCTTAAGGGGGGCGTCGGGAACACCTTTGTCGCCGTGAACCTGGCGGTCACCCTCCAGCGACAATCCAACCGCCCGGTAGCATTGGTGGAAGGGCCGCCCGGGGGCGATATGGCGGTGTTGCTGAATCTGCGCCCCACCTATACGTTATCGGACCTGACACCGCAGATTGCCAATCTTGATGCCGAACTCCTGACCGGGGCCTTGACAGCACACCAGTCGGGCCTGAAGGTGCTACCCTATCGCGTACCAGCCTTGCCGGCTCCACCGGCTCCGCCCGAAGCCCTGGTGACGGTGGTGCGGCATTTACAAGGCATCTTTGGCTTTGTGGTGCTTGATGCGACGCACCTGTGGGGAGAAGGTCTCACCATGCTTCTGGAGGTGGCCGACGCGGCCCTCATCATGGCTACACCGGAGATGCCCGCTTTGCGTCGTGCCGCGATCCTTTACGAGAACGCGCAGGCGATGGGATTTCCGCAGGGACGGCTGCGGCTGGTGGTGAATCGTGCGACCCAGGAGGGTGGGGTCTCGGCCAGGGACATTGCAAACCGGCTACGGATTCCTAACCCCATTTCCATCGCCGCCGACAGACCTGCGACAACCTATGCGGTGAACCGAGGTATTCCTATCGTCTTGAGCAACGAACGGCACCCGGTATCTCGCGGCATCGCGGCCCTCGCGAAAGAGGTTCTGGCACTTACGGCTCAGGCGAACGGCAACGAAGCCGCGACGGGTGGCCTGCCAGGACACTTCGGAGGGATGCCGCGCCAGCAGAATGTAGCCTCTGTACGAATGTGAGAGAACGAGAGGTGACGGAGAAATGGCAACCTTTCAGTCGCTATTCATTGCTCTGACGGCGTTTGGCGCCTTGCTTGCCTTCTTTGTTGCCATGTACTTCCTGGTAGGGCCCGACCCAGAACTGGAGGAACGTTGGGCCCTCAGCGTGCGTGCCACACGCACCCAGGGAGCAGGCGGTAGCAGAGGGCCTTCGCCTTTGGCGGCCCAACTGAACACTCGCATCGGTCGCATGGGGTTCGCCGGACGAATGCAGGTTGACCTGGCGCGTGCCAATCTGCCGATGACCGTGCCTGAGTATGTGTTGGTTACCGCCGGTGTCGTAGTCGGTGGTTTCATTATCGGCGGCATCTTCACTCGCCAGTTTGTCGGCGCCCTGATAATAGGAGCGCTCGCTTACTTCCTTCCGGGTATGTACGTGAAGCGACGCCAGGCACAGCGGCTGAAGATGTTTCAAGCGCAACTGGCCGACGTACTCAGCCTCCTGGTCAGTTCCCTGCGGGCAGGATATGGTCTGATCCACGCAATGGGACTGGTTGTACAAGAGATGCCCGCGCCCTCATCGGAGGAATTCGGGCGCGTGGTGCGCGAGGTCGGCCTGGGCTTCTCCTTGAAGGATGCCCTGTCGCACCTGGTACGCCGGGTAGATAGCGACGACCTAGAACTGATGGTCACGGCCATCAACATCCAACACGAGGTGGGCGGCAACCTGGCAGAGATCCTGGAGACGATCAGCGCCACCATCCGCGAACGGGTGCGCATCAAAGGCGAGATCGCAGTCATGACGTCATCGCAACGCCTGACCAGTTACCTTCTCGTGGGGCTCCCGCTGTTCATCGGCGTCGCGATCATGTTTATCAACCCCAGCTACATGATGGGCATGTTCCAGCCTGGCTGGCCGCTGTTGATCCCGATCACCGCGGGTGTTATGATGGTCTTCGGCTTCATATTAACCCGCAAGGTGATCCAGTTTGACTATTGAGAGGCTCTATATGGTATCCAATCCTGCATGGATCAGCATCATCGTCAGTCTGTGCGTCATCTGCTTGTTTATCGCCTGGCAATTGCGTCGCGAGCCCGGCGCGGTGGAAGAGCGCATCCAGCAGTACGTGGAACAGGCCGTACCGCTGGAACAGATTGAACTGGAGCGGACCTTCGCCGACCGTCTGCTCAAGCCGCTGGCTCAGTCTCTCGTACGCGTTTTTGGCCGGCTCGCCCCGGTCGGCAATGCCCAGCGTCTCCGCCGCGACTTGATGCTGGCAGGGAACCCTGGCGGTCTCGCCATGATTGACTTCCTGGGCATCAAGATTCTCACCGCCGGCGCCACTGGTGCGGTGGCTACCGTCATTCTGGCTTTTCGTATGCCCGCAGGCAACGCCCTTCTCTTCGGCATGGCCGGGGCTCTCTTGGGTCTGTATATGCCCAACTTCTGGCTCAAGCGACGCATCCGGGCGCGGCAGAAGGAAATATCACGGGCCCTACCCGACGCCCTGGATATGATGACCATCGCCGTAGATGCGGGCCTAGGGTTTGACGCGGCTCTGCTGAAGGTGGGCGAGAAGTGGAACAACGCGCTCAGCCTGGAATTTGAGCGAGTGGTGGGTGAAATGCGCATGGGGATCAGCCGCCATGATGCTCTACGCCGCCTGGTAGAACGCACTGATGTCCCAGAGGTCGCGTCGTTCATCGCCGTCCTCGTCCAGGCCGACCGGCTCGGCGTCGGTATCAACAACGCGCTCCACGCGCAATCGGACCAGATGCGCATTCGTCGCCGCCAGTGGGCCGAGGAGCAGGCGCGCAAGGCCCCCATCAAGATGTTGATCCCCATGGTGATTTTCATCTTCCCTTCCATCTTCGCGGTGATCTTGGGTCCCGCCGTGCCTCGTTTCGTCGCCGCGTTCGCTGGCGGCTGAAAGAGGAGGGAGGGCGTGGTGTGGTCTCCTTGCGGAATGAGGAGGTAAAAAAGGACATGCGTAAGATCGTTATCGCTAATTCAAAGGGGGGGGTAGCCAAGACTACTACCTCTGTCAACCTCGGCGCGGGTCTCGCGCGCCGAGGTCACCCAACGCTCCTGATTGACCTGGATACGCAAGGGCACATCGCGCGCAGTCTTGGCATAGAGCCGCATGTCACCCTGGCGACAGTGGTGGAAGAAGAGATACCGCCCCAGGAAGCAATGATACAGGCGCGACCCAATCTCTACATCTTGGCCGGAGGGCGCGAGTTGGCGGGAACCAAGCGGCTCATCGCGCGGCGCGATCTCGGCTCGGAGATGGCCCTCTACGAGGCCCTCGCCCCGCTGGACAGCCAGTTTGAATTCGTGTTGCTGGATACCGCACCGTCGTGGGACGTGCTCAACATCAATGCCCTCTTCTATGCAAACGAGATCCTGGTTCCGGTGAGCCTGGAAGTCCTCGCCCTACACGGTGTGGCCGACTTCATCGCCAGCGTCAAGGTAGTGCAACGGTACAATCCCAACGTCCAACTGCGCTACATCCTTCCCACTTTCCTTGACCTGCGTGTCGCCAAGTCAAATGAAATCCTGGAACAGTTGCAGGGCCACTTCAACGGCTTGGTTCTTCCGCCTATTCGCTACTCAGTTCGTCTATCGGAAGCGCCAGGGTTCGGGCAATCCATCTTTGAGTATGCACCAGGCTCCCGTGGTGCGTTGGACTACGAGGAGTTGGTAGAGAGGATAGAAAAGGGATGACGCGCAGGCGAAGGACACCACAAGACTTGATGACCACCCTGCTGCACAGCAGGGAGACGCCCGTTCCCCTGCCCGGGCGCGCACGGGAGGCCGCGCGCCCCGGCGAGGCGGGCGTGGCTGAAGCGGTGCCACCGGAAGACGGTGCCCCATCTGCTGCCCCCCTGTTGGCAGGGGAGGGCAGAGGGAAAGCCGCACCTATATCGGTAGAGGAGCTCCTTCTCGGCACCATTACCAGCGCGCCTCGCGAGGTGGATCAGGGAGAGGAGCCGAGCGACAATTCGGCTCAACCGGACGGCCTCGGCCAGGGTGACTGGTTCCCGCCCGCCACGCCGTCGTTGCCGGATAATGGGCAAGACGGGCGCGGCGAGTCATTCGCTCCTCTCTTTTCCGAGGGTCAGAGCCAGGAGACGGGATTCTGGACATCCGGCACGGCCAACGTGCCAGAATCCAACGGCCCAGAGACGTCGCCGCCCATCGTCTCCGGCGAATCCCAACCCGCGTCCGACAACATGGCGGCGGTGTGGTTACCAGGCCGAGACGGCCAGGCGGAATCGCAGGACTGGCCTGGCGTGGATACCCCGACCCAGCAGAACGAATTCAGCGACGCGAGTTGGGCTCCGGCAACAACGAATCCGCTGGGGTTCGGACTTCAGTCTGCAACGGGGCCAGCCGAGGCCGCGCTGTCTCTGCCGATACTGGGCAACGAGACACCCGCCATCCCTACCGCTGCCCAGGAGCCGGAATACGACGAGGGACTTGCTCACCTGCAGCGAGGAGACTGGGCAGCAGCCCAGGCGTGTTTCACCGCGCTCCTTGCGCGCTACCCAGAAGACGAAGCCCTGAAGTCGCTCATCAAGGAGACTGAACTCCGCACAACGGCGGAGAAGCAGCGACCTAAGGCTCGCCCGTGGCGTAAACTGTCCGCGGTACGCCGGTGGGGACGGCGGCTCATCATTGCGGCAGGGATCATCATCGCCGTGCTGCTGGTGAGACAGGTCTATTTACAGCGCATCGTGCCCCAACAACAGCAGCGGGTTGCAGAGGCGAAACAGGATAGCCTGTTGGACGAAGCACGCGCGGCGTTGGCGCGGGGCGACTTTGAAGCAGCGGAGCGCGCCTTCAAAGCGGTTCTTTTAGAGAGACCCGAGGATACCCAGGCCGCTGCCGGCCTGGCCGAAGCGCAGCGGCAGGCTGCTCTGCTGGCCGACTATCGTACGGCTACCAGCCTGGAAGCAGAGGGCAAGACAAAGGAGGCGATGGCCCTCTATCAGAGCATCCGCGAGCGCGCCCCCGTCTATCGCGACGTTCCACAGCGCATCAGCCAGTTAGAGCGAGTGCGCCAGATAGAGGAAGCCTTTGCCGAAGCAGAGGCTCATTTCCAGGCCGAGCGCTGGAGTGAGGCCGTAGCAGCCTACGAGAGAGTGCGCAAACTAGATGGCCGCTACCAGCGTGATCTGGTGGAGGACCGGCTCTTCAACAGTTATCTGACATTAGGCAAGGACCTCGTCAACGCCCGGCCTGATAGCCCGCAGAAAGTGAAGGACGCGGTCACAGCCTTCAACAACGCTCTGACCCTGCGCCCCCGCGAAGAAGTGGCAACCACCGAGCGGCAGTTCGCGCGCAGTTACCTGGACGCATTGGCCCCCTACGAGGATAAGAGTTGGGAAGAGGCCATTGCCTTGCTGCGACCATTGTACGATCAGCGACCCGATTACCTCGGCGGGCTATTGGTGGAGCAACTTTACCACGCCTACCTGGCCCTCGGCGACCAATACCGCGCGAAGGACGATCTTCTTAAAGCATGGGAGACGTATAGACAAGCAGCCGGGTTGGGCATGGACAACACCAGCGAAGCAAGCAGGAAGGCGCAAGAAGTGGCGATGGTCATGACTCCTACCGCCACACCCACGCCGACGACCACACCTACCGTAACGCCCACCAACCAGCCAACGGCGACGCCAACACCTGAACCCACGAAACAACTCCCTCTCGCGCGTTATCGGGGCCGTATCGCCTTCTGGAGTGACCGGGACGGTGGAGGGGCGTTGTGGATCATGAACCCCGACGGAACCAACGCCTTCCGCTACAACAAGCCGGAGGAAATTGAGGAGTTGCGGAAAGTAGAGTCCTACAACCCGGCAAGGACCTGGTTTGCCTTCGTGAAGGCGACAGGCACCGGCAGAGAGACGCAGATTTTCTATATTCGCCAAGATGTACCGGATACCTGGAAACGGGAATTCCAGGTGACATCCACAGGTGGCATCCATTACGATCCGGTCTGGTCGCCTTCGGGTGATCGGATCGCCTACGTATCTAACGAAGTGGACGGAGACGAAATCTGGATCATCCATCCCGACGGCACCGACGCCCGTCGCCTTACCAAAAACACGTGGGAGTGGGATAAGCGACCATCCTGGTCACCGGATGGGAAGCAGATCGTCTTCTGGTCTAACCGAGAAGGGGGGCGCCAACAGATCTACCGCATGAGCGCGGACGGGACCCAGCAGGTGAATATCAGCCGCAATAAGTATAACGACTGGGATCCGATGTGGATTAAGTGAAGTGACAATCTCTCGGAGGAATGAATTGCCATGGCGTTGATCAATCGCCCGCCACGTACCCCCGACACCGCTCCCTGGGCCCGCCAGTCTCAGGGTACACCGCAACCAGCCCTCGGTGGGAATCCTCTCCGGCCACCGCCTGCCAATACCCCCGGAAGCGGATCCACCGCGGGCTCCAGCAACGGGCCACTCCCTGACTCGTATCAGGCCGTGAAGAAGCGCGTGCAACAAAGGCTGGTGAACGAAGTTCATCCGGGGACCGACCTGAACAACCCGGAACAGGCACGGTTGACGATTGAACCGCTGTACAATGATGCCTTGACGGAGATGAACCTCGTCCTCAGCCGGGCCGAACGGGGCCGCCTTTTTGACATCATCATGGCCGAGATTCTAGGGTATGGCCCTATCCAGCCCTACCTGGATGACGCCAGTATCACAGAAGTCATGGTGAACGGCCCACGGTCAGTGTGGATAGAGCGCAAAGGGAAACTGGAGAAGACACAGGCGATCTTTGACGATAACGACCACGTTATGCGCATCATAGAACGCATCGTAGCCCCGCTAGGCCGGCGTATAGATGAAAGTTCGCCGATGGTGGATGGCCGTCTGCCCGACGGCTCCCGCGTCAACGTGATTATCCAGCCCCTCTCGCTGGTAGGGCCGGTGGTCACCGTCCGGAAGTTCGCCAAGATCCCACTGACGGTGGATGACCTGGTGAAGAACGGGACTTTCACCAGGGAGTTCGCCATGTTTGCCGAGGCCGCAGTGAAGGGCCGGTTGAACACCATCATCTCCGGAGGCACCGGCTCCGGCAAGACGACGCTCCTTAACGTCCTCTCCGCTTTCATTCCCTGGGATGAGCGCATCGTGACCATTGAGGACTCGGCGGAGTTGCAGTTAAAACAGGAGCACGTGGTGCGCCTGGAAGCGCGTCCGGCCAACATTGAAGGCAAGGGGCGCGTGACCATTCGCGATCTCGTGGTGAACGCCCTGCGTATGCGCCCTGACCGCATCGTCGTGGGCGAGGTGCGTTCAGGCGAAGCCCTGGACATGCTCCAGGCCATGAACACCGGCCACGATGGCTCTCTGACGACCGCCCATTCCAACAGCCCGCGCGACACGCTGGCCCGCGTTGAGACGATGGTGTTGATGGCAGGAATGGAGATGCCGCTCAAGGCCATACGCCAGCAGATCTCCTCGGCTGTGGACCTGATCATTCACCAGGAGCGTCTGCGGGATGGGACTCGCAAGGTGGTGAAGGTCTCTGAGGTCCAGGGCATGGAGGGCGATACCATCCTCATGCAGGACATCTTTGAGTTCGTGGATGAGGGCTACGAGGGCGATAAGATCAAGGGGCAGTTGCAGCCGACCGGCATCCGGCCCAAAGTCATGGAGAAGATAGAGGCCGCGCACATAGACCTCCCCTATGAGATCTTCGGACAAAAGGCTCTGGTACGCCACAGGTGAGGAGTGGTATAATCGGGTGAGTTCGGCGCGAGGAGATCGGCATGATGGCTGTGCGGGTTGAGAACACAACGCGGGGCACCACGTTGGCGCAAAGCGCGCAGGTGGCCGACAACATCGTGACGCGCTTTCTCGGCCTGCAAGGCCGCGCCAGGCTGGACGAGGGGCATGGCATGGTGATTCGCCCCTGCTCCGGCATCCACACCATGTTCATGCGGTTTCCTATTGACGTACTTTATGTCAATAAAGAGGATCGGGTCGTCCACGTGGAGGCAGCGATAGTCCCCTGGCGATTGGGCCGCGTGATGCGGGTCTCGCGCTACGTGGTGGAATTGCCCGCCGGAACCGCCGCCCGCACGGGCACACAGGTGGGAGATCAGATCGCGCTGGGGTGAGAAACCAAAGGTGATAGATATGCAGAGGCCCTCCTACGGAAGAGGGCCTCTTTCTTTCTACGGGGAGCGGCGATTAGGTTAGGATGACGGTTTGCTCCGGCATGGGCGCGGCCTGCTTAGGAGGAGGCAACAGCGCGGGAGCAGACAACGAGAGAAAGAACGGATACAAATCCTCAGCATTGCGCACGTGACGCAGGTCCCAGTAGATGCCCGGAGGAACGAGGAGGAAAGGACGGCTCTGCGGCCCGCCAACGCCGCCGTGGGTGGCCCATTGCTCCTCAAAACTGATGATCTCTCCACGGCCATTCCATTCGCCCAGCAGAATCAGATCGCCGCTGTGAGGGAAGGAAGCAAGGCGCGCCAACTCAGCCGCCAGGTGGTTGGCGTCACCGTAAATGGACAGAGGGTGGTCAGAGCCATACGGCCCACTCTGCGCCAGACTGAGCACCCCCTGCCCCATGGCAATCACCGCTGCCCCGTTCTCTCGCCCCACCACCAGGCCGATACCCGGATGGTCGACCAGCCGTGAGACCAGATCAGGATACAAGATCCCGATCTCGCTCAGGTTCATAGGTTGATTCGTCACGTTGAAATAGACGTGAGCCAGGGGGCCAGAATCGCGCACCACGATGTCGCCGCGGCGTTGCAGATTCCAGCCCAATTCAGGATCAGGTGGCAAGCGATCCTCCAGGTAGCGCCGCAACAGACTCGCCAACTTCTTACCTCGCTCCGACAGATTGACTTCAATGCCTGCCAACTCGTCCAGGAGAACCCGGTTCTCAATCTTATCGGACGTCGTCTGCCCAAGCGGTTCATCCAACGCGACGTAAGGCCCCAACTGCGAGTGAATGTACTGGCCCAACGTGCATCCGTACAGCGCCTTAAAGGGGACACTGGGGGTCATGCCGTGATCGGAGAGAACGAAGAGATCGTAGGGGCGGTTGGCGTGGCGGCGTCGCGCCCGGTCAATCTCCCGGATGCGGGCATCTATGCCGCGCAACACGCGCAGCGCTTCGGGGTGTAGCACGCCTTCTTGATGGGCTATCTCATCGTAGCCCAGGTAATTAACATAGATGGCCGGGACCCCCAGGTACATATCCAGCATCACACCGAAGGTCTGCACCTCACGCAGCACGATATTGACGAGGGTCTGCAAGAGTGGCGAGATGACGTTGAGCGCGCGCCGCCTGCCGGGGCGAAACTGCGAGGCCACCCGCTCCCACAGGCTGCGGAGGTATTCCCACAAGGTCGCGATGATGATGCGCGCGAGGCGTATCGGGTTGAGCAGGAAGAGGAGAAACCAGCCCACGCCACGGACGTTGGCAAAGAGACGCTGGCTAGACAGCGCGCCGATGGTCAAAAGCGATAGCGCCGCACCACCGTCCATGAGGTTGCTGTAACTGGAACCGCCCGCCAGGATGCCGGGGCGTCCTTGACTGACGCGTTGCTGGATGCGCCTGACCAAAGCCGGGATTTTGGATACCACGGAAATCTGAGCGTCTTTCTCGTACCAACGGAAAGCGGGCACGTCCCAGTTGTTGCCGTACATGATGCCCGACTGCGCCGCGGGCGTGCTGGATGGGACGCCGCTGCGCCATTCCAACAAGGTATGTCCTTCCTGTTCCACCAGGCTGCGCAGATAGGGCATGGCGCCGCGCGCCATCGCCTCTCGCACGTAATCGTAAGCCAGGGCATCTATCTGAATGACGACGAAACCACGGCGGCCATCGGACGCGGGGTCACCGCGGCCCAGGCGCGCCGCCAGAACGCCGTAGCGCCGGGCATTGTACCGGCGGACAATGGCTCTCACCAGGTCAAAAAGCCGACGCAAGTACCAGTCCATCTGCCTTAACCAGACACACGCGATGGTGCAGGGATTATAACCCACATGCAGCGTGTGTCAACCTGCTTGCGGCATACGGATTTCCAGCGGCGCATCTAGCGAGATGCGCTTCTCATCAACCCGGCAGCGATAGGCGCGTATTTCTACACCGGCCTGCGCCGCCGCGCGCAGCCACTTGCCGAACTCCGGATCGGCGGAGGGGTGAGGCGCGAAGGCTATCGCGTCGGCCCTTTGCACGACAAAGATGACGGCAGCACGGTCGCCCGCGGTGGCTGCACGAGCCAATTCGTACAGATGGCGCTGGCCGCGCAGGGTGGGCGCATCGGGGAAGAGGGCAACGCCGTTTTCCACCAGCGTGCAGGACTTTGTCTCTACCCAACAGCGTCTCGTGCCATCTTCAAGAAGGAAATCCAGGCGGCTATCGCCCCGGCGGACTTCCGAGGACAGGCGCGTGTAGCCGCCGAACTCAGGGAGGCAACCGGACAAGCAAGCCTCGGCAAAGAGGCGATTGGGGAGGCGCGCATCTACAGACACGAGCACGCCCGCATAGCGCACCAATACCAGATCATACGGCGTGCGGCGGCCCGGTCTGTCTCGCCAGACCAGCCACACCGGCTGGCCGGGGAGGAGGAGTTCGCCGAGACGACCGGAGTTCGGCACGTGCGCGGCCACGGCCTCGCCATCCAGCGCGACCGTAGCACGAAAGCGATTGTCGCGCCGGAGGAATTGCGCCTGGAGGAGCGGAAATGGAAGGTGCATCGGATGTCAGAGAGATGGCAATGTTGAGTTTATGGAATGACAGAGGGAAGCAAGGCCGTAGTCATTTACTACCCTCCATCTCTGTCAAAGCAATATCCAGGTCGGCAATACTCGTTAGGGACCCGGCGACATCAAAGAAGGCTTTCAGCGACGAACTTGCCCGGCGCAGGCGCATCAGTTTGGGGCCGGTGGGATCTACCGCGCCCGGGCCTGTGGCATAACTGCCATGGAAGGCGAAATAGGCCTGATTGAGTTTGCGGATAGGGTAGCCTTGCGCCACGAACAACTGCCGCTGGGCTTCCATATAGGCTTCGGCCTCTTCCACCTTTCCTTCCTTGAGCAATTCATCTACTCGCAGGCGCGTCTCGCGCATTGTCGCGGCGAAATTAAAGGCCGGCGCAGCACGGGGCGTAGGCACGCTATCAGCGCGCGGTGCGGGCGGCGGTGGAACCAGGTCGGGATAGTAGGTCGCCAGCACGCGAGCCCCGATTTCGTCGCCGACAATGGAGGCAACCGTCTCGTTCAGCGTGGTCGTGCCGGAGTTGTCAAAATAGTGCCACCCCAACGGACGGAAGACCAAATGGTTGTGTACCCACTCGTGGGCGATGGTGCTGAGAATCCACTCCAGGCTGGCGCGATCCAGGATCATCGCCGGATAGACGCCGAAACCACCAAGTCCCTCCACCAAAGATGAGACACCCAACTGGTTATCTACTCTGTTCTCCAACTCCTCTTGCTGCGCCACGTCCAGATCGGGGCGCAGATGTAGCCCGGTCTTGAGAGAAATGGCCTCGCGCGGCGAGACAATCAGATATAGAGGTGGCTCGCTGAAGTGGAACTTGACAGGAGGCCACACGAGGCCGAAGGCCGTCAATCCTTCCGCGGCCAGCGCTGCGCTCACCTGACGCTCCAGAACTGCCTCCACTTGAGGGCGGCGTGACTCCTGCTCGCGGCGGAGTTGAGCCAATTCCTCCCGTATTGACAACGTCTCAGCCTGGGTCGCGGCTTCTTTGGACACGCTGAATGCTCGCGTGAGTCGGTCTTCCAATTCTCCGATGCGATCTGCATCTCGCAGATAGGCCCGCACCAGGTCTGTCGCGCGCGCGTCGTCCAGGCCGCGCGCCGACTGTGCGACCAGGGCTTCAACCTTGTTTCCTAACGCGCCGATGACCCAGCCACCCAGGTTGAATTCGCGCCCAGCGGTTAGCATTTCCACCTGGATGTTGAAAGCGCGCGCGGGCGGGATGCTCTCCCCTTGCAGTGTAAAGAGCAATGAAACCAGAATGACTACCAGAGCTGAAGTCCGCCGCCAACCCATAATGCAATGGCCGGGGCTCAAAATATACATCGCCCCGGCCATTATTCTACCACACCCGGCAATGCGCGTTAAGTAAGCGCAACTGCCGTGCTACTCGCTGCGCAACGTCAAAGACCCCAAGCCCATCTCTACGACGATGTCCAGCCGGTTGCTGGCCTCAGCCCAACCGGGCGTCATATAGTCATCGCCATCCCGCCGGAAATCGCCGTCAATTTGCACGGAACGCAGTGCACCTCGCAACCGGATGCGGGCCGGTGTCGTCTGCGGCACCGATAGCGTGACAGTGCTGACGCCGGTGCGGATGCGCACCGTGGCCGCCTGGCGCAATTGTCCGCCGAAGTCTAAGGTATATTCCCCGATGCCCGCATCAAACCCCATCTGGCGGAAATTGGCGTTCGCCAGGTTACGCCAGCGCACCCGCGACGCGCCGGTCGTCACGTTCAGCTCTTCCATGACGTCAGGGTTCGGGCGATCAAAGGCGTAAGTGGCCTGGGTTGCACCTTCCACGATATCAAGTCTGCGCAAGCGCAGGCCCCCCAGATTCCACGTTCCCTGGTAGGCTCCTGCCTCCACGCGGAGATAATAGGACACGGCATCGCTGACCTGCAAAGACCATTCGTTGCGCGTGCCGGAGGGTGGCAGTGCCGCTTCCAGATCCTCGCCTTGCTCTATCCGCACTTTACCATCGGCCACGGTGGTGAAGGGTTTGAATTGCTCCACGTTGTAGCGGATGGTCCCCTTGACGAGGCGATCCGCGCCACCATCAAAGGAAAGGCGGGCCGCGCCGAATCGGAGAAACAGATCTACCTGACGGCTGGTGTCTTCGGGTAGGGGAATGTCCACCTGCTGGGTGCGCAGCGGGCCGGTGCGCAAACGGCGCAGACCGAGACCGGGAACGGAGCAGGAAGTGAGGAGCCAGACGGCCAGACCGATCACGAGGAGTTTGCGAATCATGAATACCCCCAATACGCCTCTTCATAAGCCCTACCAGGCTGCCAGTTGCATGGCGGTTTGTTCCACGCTACTATCTATGAGGACGATAGAATCGGCGCGAGGGTTCCCTGCCGTCCGTCTAACCCTTTTCCACCGCCATCTTGAGGTTAGCCAGCGTTTCCTCTGCCAGCCATTCAACCCAGCGGGTACGGGTCGGCTCCTCTTTGAAATGCGAAGGGGCCCAAGGTGGCACAGAGATTTCTACACGAAAGTCAACACGCGTGCCCTCTCCACCGGGCTTGAGATCCCATGCAAGTTCACCGTCTATGCCGTTCTCCATGAGGCAGGCGATACGAGATGGGCGGATGTACTCGGTGCAGCGCATGTCGTAAGCCACGCGGTGGGCGGCGAGGTTCATCATGACCCGGTTGACGACGCCGTGGGACAAGGGGGAGCAAGAGATGACCTGGACCTGCAAAGGTGTAACCGGCATCCTCTGCGGGCCTACGCTACCGATGAAGTCAAAGATCGTCTCCGCTGGGCAGCTGATGACGATACTCTTCTCCGCGATCAGGCGAATGGGCGGCATACTCTCTTCCTCCGGTGGCCGGGCGGCGCTACACCCTCACAGCAGCGCCGCTCCCAGGCAGGTGATAGCCTGATGGGGCAACAACGCCCCGAAGGGTGTTCGGGGCGTTGCCAGGTGGCCCATACGGGGTTCGAACCCGTGTCTCCGCCTTGAGAGGGCGATATCCTAGGCCGCTAGACGAATGGGCCAACGTACGTTTGCATTGTAGCCGCAAACGCCGCTTCTGTCAAAATTACCATTCAATCGCAAGAGAAAACCGCCGTTGCCAAAGGTCGCCGGTTCCGTTATAATCAGGATGGTCAGAATGGGATGGAGGAACTCCGGTCTGCGCGGGCACGTCTTAGAGCCGGAGAGATGAAACTTAAGGAGGAAAGCATCGTGCGCTACCGCACCCTGTTTCGTATATGCCTGGCGTTGCTTAGCACTGTGATCCTCGTTGCAGCCTGTGGCCGTCCGGCGACCCCGGTGCCACAGCCGACCCTTGCACCGAGCGCGGCCCTTACCTCTGCACCAAAGGACATCGTAGAGCCTACCCGTAGCGTTGGTGTCTCTCCGGTACAAACACCCAGCGGTGCAGGGAAAGAACCGGGCGTCGTCGCCCCCACGCCTGCGCCCGGCGTGGGCGTTTCACCTCTAGAACCGGGGAAAGGGGATACACAGGAAGGCGCGCTGGGGCTGGCAAAATCCGATCTCGCCAAGCGCGTCAACCTGACACCTGAACAGATCTCTGTTGTCGGCGTGGAGTCTGTAGAGTGGAGCGATACCAGCATCGGCTGCCCGGAGCCGGGGAAGGCCTACGCGCAAGTCATCACCTCCGGTTTCAAGATCGTGCTCAGGGCCGACGGCACTACCTATACCTACCACACGGGAGGCGGAAAGGTGGTTCTCTGCCAGCCGGGCGCGGCAGCGCCGTCCGCGGAGAAGGACGTCGCTTTGGCGAAAACGGAATTGGCAAAGAAGCTGAACGTTCCAGATTCGGAGATCGTGGTGGAGAACGTTGAAGAAGTTGAGTGGCGAAACACCTCGCTGGGTTGCCCCGAGGAAGGGAAGATGTATCTGCAGGTCATCGTCCCCGGCCATGTCATCACCCTCAAAGCCCAGGGCAAGACCTACGAGTACCATACAGGTAACAACCAGGCAGTGACTTGCGAGCGACGGTAGCGCGCTTATTTTTATGGGCCAGCGGCAAGTATCGCACCTGGCGCGGCGGCGGCTCCACGGTGAGCGTGACAACCGTGTGCGTGAGCCCGCCGAGGCTGGCCGTGATGACCGCCATGCCGCCCATCGCTCCGGCGTGCAGCGTTGTGGTCGCCACGCCGCCCACCGTCAGCGCGAAAGGTGGTTGGGCGATCACTCCCTCTGTCGTAAAAGAGATCACCCCGCCGCTCCCCGCGAGGGCCCCTTGTCTATCTGTCACCGTCACGGTGAGGCCGGCCGTGCCGGTCAGCGCAGGGATGCTGAATGGGTGAACCTCGGCAACCAGCGACAATTCCGATGCTGTCAGCCGGAGAGCGCGCGCCGCGTTCAATCGTCCCCAGCCAATGAAAGCGTCGCGCCCGGGATACTGAGGCGCGTTGACGTCATCGGCGGTAGCCTCTAACAGAGCGCGCACCTCAGGGGCTGCCAGCACCGGACGCAGCGACCAGGCCAACGCTGCCACGCCTGCGACGTGGGGCACGGCATAGGACGTTCCGGTTTCGCTGCGGTAGCCGTCCTCACCGACCAACCAAGTGCTCCTGATAGCCTTGCCGGGTGCAGCCAGGTCTATGGCATCGCCCGGCCCCCAAAGACCGATAGGGTTCTCCCCCTGGTCTGTCGCGTTGACCGCGACCACCTCCTCGTAGCGCGCCGGATAGAGCGTCCCCCCATCACCGGCATTGCCGGAGGCCGCAACCAAGAGCGCGCCCCTGCCCGCAGCGTAGCGCACGGCATCGTGCAACGCCTGCGAATCGGCCGCACCGCCAAGGCTCAGGTTGATGATGCGCGCGCCGTTGTCCACCGCGTAGAGCAAACCCGCGATGACGTCGGAATAGCAGGCCTGGGGGAAGGGGTCTATCACCCGCACGAGCATGAGGCGCGTGCCGCGCGCCAGGCCGGCTACGCCCTGGCCGTTGGCCGTCAGGGCCGCGACAATGCCGGCGACGTGCGTGCCATGACCGGCGTCATCCTGCACGACGGCATCTTCATAGGGGCCGCCACCGAGAACGTCGTGGTAGAAGTGCCAGCCGTGCACATCGTCGGCGTGCCCGTTGCCGTCGTCGTCCAGGCCGTTGCCGGAGATTTCGCCTGCGTTCGTCCAGAACTGGCCAGCGAGGTCAGGATGCGTCAGGTCCGCGCCGCTATCCAGGAGCGCGACGACGGTCTCCGCCCCACCTACGGCGACCCCCCATGCGGCATCGGCGCCGATGCGTTGAGGCCCCCATTGCTGCGGCCAAAGCGGGTCATCAGGCGCGCCCACGGCGAAAGCCACGTAATCGGGCTCCACGTAGGCAACGCGTGGGTCGCGCGCCAGTCGCGCCATCCAGGCTGCCTCCTGGCCGCGCGGCACGGCCATCTGGACGGCAAGGAGCGCGGGCAGGTGGCGCACAGGTGTCAGGTTCCATCCTTCAAGACGGCTCTCCTCGCGCAATCCGACCAGGAGCGAGCCGGGGCAAAGAGCGGGAACACTTGCCCCCCGCGCGCCGGGCGGGCTGCCGGGTGCTGCCAGAAGCACGAGAACCATTGCAACCACGAGCAGGTTTCGTCGCCGTGAGCGTCTGACCATCGTGTGCCCTAATTTGTCCTGATAACATCTAACCGCCGAGAGCGCCGAGACAGACCATTACATCTCTGCGCTCTCAGCGGCCTCTGCGGTAAATTTTTATTCGCGATGGCGGAACCCCTTGATGAAACTAATCCTTGAACAGGAGAGGGAAGTAGAGGCGAAGCGTAGGCGTCTCAGTAGGAGTAGCAGACGGCGTGGCTATAGGCGTCGGCGTCTCGGTCTCGGCGGGCGTGGGAGTCATCGTCGGCGACGGTGTGAACGTGGGTGGCGTGCCGGTCACTGTGGGCGTGGATGTCTGGGTTGGCGTAGGAGAGACGCGCTGCAAAGTGAATACGTCCTGGTTGCCGTTGCGCGTATCCACCCAGGCGGGATACGCACTATCGTCCGTCGCCGCCAGGCCCATGTAGTCGCCGATGAACTGCCCCCCAAAGCCAACGTCCGGGTTGGAAGCGAACGTTGTCACCCGCGCGTTGAGGCCGAAACTCAGCCCGCCGTCTTCCGACTGGGCGAGGTAGATGTGGTAGTGGAGATTGCCCGGGTCATCCCGGCAGTCAAACCAACTGATGCTGATAGTTCCATCGGGAGAGACGGCCAGCCACGGGAAGAATTGGTCCTTACCGTTGTCCACGGGGTCGTCGTTGACCCGCAGAGGTTCGCTCCAGGTTTCGCCGTGGTCGGTAGAGCGGCTGAAGAGGATGTCTCCATCGCCTTGCCGGTAGTCGTTCCAGACGACGTACAACGTGCCGCTGATGGGATCGGAGCCACCCACAGGGTACGTATCCACGCGGAAGCGGCTGCCAGGGAAGGGGCTGGGAACTCCTTCCATATCGGCGACCAGCCGGTTGGGGCCAAAATTCGC
>JADYZS010000317.1 GCA_020853075.1 Anaerolineae bacterium
CCCTTACTACTACCGTTCGCTTGGAGGCGAAACGGCTACACTGGAGGCAGAGGAGCATGATCGTCGGGCATCACCGCTCTGGATACGCGTTGTAAAGCTAGCAGATGCCACTTATGCGGTCGTACTAACATGGTTCCAGGCCGAGTTTCTACCATCAGGCGAAGGGCTCAGTCTGCGTCGAGGTCGCACAGCCGTCTCAGGTAGTACGCCAGACTCTAGCCTTGTTGAGGCTTTTGTAACTCAGCCTGACCCCATAAGGCATAGCTCTCTAAAAGACAAGGGGCTTGCCGTATCGGAGGTGCGCTATGCCTGACGCTATCCTCATCTTCACTTTCAGTCCCATCCAATCCTTCATCACGGAGGCGCGGCGCACCAGCGATCTCTTCGTCGCCAGCCGCATCCTGGTGAAGTTAGCCAGGGCAGCAGGAGAGGTCATTCGCGGTGAACATGGAACCCTTATCTATCCGGCTGACCTGACCGGCGACGCGCCCAACGTCATCGTCGCGCGCGTGCCCTGGGAACAGGCTGAGCGGATCGCCAGGGATGCGAAAAAGGCTCTTCATAACCAGTGGGGAGAGATTGCCAGCAGTGCCATAGAAAGGATCGCAGCAAAAGGGCCACAGCTAGACGATATTTGGCGCGCGATCTGGAATCGCCAGACCGGGGAAGATTACCTGTGGGAAACCTACTGGGCAGCGGCATTGATTGAAGATGGAGGCTATGCAGGAGCGTACAAGAAAGCGAGAAATGCGCTGGACGCTACCAAACGCACCCGCGTCTTTGTTCCCGCGGAGGAGCCTGGTATCAAGGACAGCCTCAGCGGTCGGCGCGAGGCGTTGCATACCGCTGAGCTACCGGCTAAGGACACTGAAAAGCGTAAGGGTTACTGGTCGGTATTGAGTAAGAAATGGGGCGCGGCGAAACTGCGTCCCGAAGGGCGCGAGCGCCTGGATGCCATCGGCGCGGTCAAGCGCTTCAGCGGTCTGGCCGAAAGTAAATTCCCCTCTACCAGCACAGTCGCCAGCGCCGGCTTTCTGAAAGAGGCTTGGCCTTACCTGAAGGATTATCGCGCGGCCATAGAGAAGTTGCTGAGAGAGCATATCTATCGCGTGCGAGATGATCCAGATTGGCCCTACGACGGCGACCTTCTCTTTCGGGAAACATTGGAGCCGGATCGCCTGAAGGATAGCTACGGCCTGGAGAAGCCGGACGAGAACTTGCGGAAGGATGCCCAGCGCGCCTTAGAGCAAGTATATCGCGAGACCAAGACTCACCCTTCGCCCTATTATGCCATCATCGTCCTGGATGGCGACGGCATGGGCGAGAGAATCAGCAAGTGCCAAACGGAAGAAGAGCATCGGGATCTAAGCGGCAAACTGGCAAAGTTCACTCAGGCGGCAAAGGGGATCGTGAGTGAAAGGCCGGCGGAAGGAAAGCATCAAGGACACCTGATCTACGCCGGCGGCGATGACGTGCTGGCCTTAGCGCCCCTCGCCACCGCCCTGCCGCTGGCACAAGCGCTGGCGGAAACATTCAAGAGCACAAGCATAGGCTCGAAAGACGACAAAGCCACCGCTTCGGCAGGCGTTGCCATCGCGCACCACCTCTATCCTCTAGGCGCGGCGTTAGACGCTGCCCGCGAGGCGGAGAAAGCGGCCAAGAGAGTACCGGACAAGGCCGCTGTCTGCGTGCAGGTTTTGAAGCGGAGCGGCGAGAGGGCGGAGATGCGCAGCAAGTGGGCTGACCTGGGCGAAAATTGGAAGAGAGTGACGGAACACTTGCAGAATGACGAACTCTCGTCCAGGTTTGCCTACGATGTTCTGAGCGAAGCGCGCATCGTCACCGCGCTGGAAGACAAAAACGCACACCGGGCGATGCTCACGCGCCTGGTCAAGCGCCACAAGACGGATAAGCTCAAGGAGATAGGCAGCCTGGTGGAAGCCCTACAGATATGGGCGGAGAAACTGGACGAGAGCGTGCCCAAAGAAGAAGGGGATGGTAAGGAGATTCCCCAAGGGCTCCTGGAATTGGGCCGCTGGCTCATCTTTGCCCGCTTCGTGGCACAAGGAGGTGGCGAATAATGTGGCTCTTCCTGGAACCGATTGACGTCTGGCTCTTTCGCGATGGGCGGCCCTTTGATGCCGGGAGCGATCACCGGGCCGCCAGCCTCTTCCCACCCTACCCCAGCGTCGTGCAGGGCGCGATCCGCTCGCATCACCTGGTGGTCAAGAATGTGAATCTGCACGATAAGAAAGCCATTGCAGACGCCGTGGGTACTACTGACAACTACAAAGACCTCAAAATGCGCGGGCCGTTCCTGGCGCGCCGGGAAGGCAGCCATATCGTGCGTTACTTCCCGCAGCCGGCGGATGCCGTGACGGTGGATAAGAAACGGCATATTCTCAAGCCCGCCTCTCCTCCCCGCTCGCTGCAGGGTCTCAAGACAAGCGTGCCGACGCCATATCTTCTGGGGCTGGACGATGAGCCGACAAAGGGGGAAGGTGGGCTCTGGTTACCAGAGGAGAACTTGTTGGCTTATCTAGGGGGTGGTAAGGTTGCCGGTATCCCTGGCGATGCTCTATTTGTGCGTGAATCCCGCTTTGGCATCGGCCTGGACCATACCAGGCGCACCACCCAAGAGGGCGCGCTCTACGAGGTGGAGTTCATCCGGCCCTGCAAGGACGTGGGTCTTCTGGTGGAGGTGAATGGCTACGATGAATGGCCTCAAGAGGGTATCCTGCGCATCGGCGGCGAAGGGCACGGCGCGCGTTTCGTTAATCTGAAGGATAACGTATCGTGGCCTTCGCCCCCCAACCCGCTGCCGCATCGCTTCAAGGTCTATTTCGCCACGCCGACCTATTTTGAGAACGGCTGGCAGCCGCAGACATGGAGCAAGTTCTTTGAGAGGAGCGTACCGTTGCAGGCAGCCGCGCTCAACCGATACGAGGCCATCGGCGGCCATGATTGGTCTAAAGATCCCAGAAGTGCCGAGGCTCACAAGCCCTCCCGCCGCTACGTTCCCGCGGGAAGTGTCTATTATTTTGAAGGTGACGCCCGACTGAAGGGGGACGCCATCACCGACTTCGGAGCCGAGATCGGCTTCGGCCAGATCATCATCAAGGAGTGGTAACCATGTTCCAAGCAGCGCGCATGATGTTCATCTACGTAGAGACGCCGCTCCACGCGGGCAGCGGACGCAGCCTCGGCACCGTGGACCTCCCTATCCAGCGGGAGCGCGCCACGGACTATCCGATGGTGCAGGCCAGCGGCATCAAAGGCTCCCTGCGGGCCGAGACCTACACTAAGGATCCGAAATTTCAAGAGCGGTTTCGTAAGCTGAAGGCCCAATACGAAAACGATATTCCGCCAGAAAAGAGAAACGATGCCGAAGCCAAAGAGAAGGCAGAAAAGGATGCTCGCCGTCAAGCAGCAAGAGAGACCGGCCTGGAAGCAATCTTCGGCCCGGAGGCGGGCACCAATGCCTCAGAGCACGCGGGCGCGCTGGCCGTGGGCGACGCGCGCCTCCTCCTCTTCCCGGTGCGCTCGCTGGCGGGTGTCTTCGCCTGGGTCACCAGCCCTGACGCGCTGGCGCGCTTTATGCGAGACGCAAAGATGACCGGTTTAGACTTGAAATGGGAGAGCACCGCCCCGCAGAAAGACGAAGCCTGGGTCAACGGCAACGACCTGGTGATTGACCCTAAAGATCCCCACGTTGTACTGGAGGAATTCAGCTTTATAGCCAGGCAGAAGGATCTGGTCGGAACCATTGGTAAATGGTTGGCCGACCACGCACTCCGAGGTACAGACGAGTATCATCATTGGCGCCAGGTACTGCCCGCAAAACTTTGCATTCTGCCTGAGGACGCTTTCCGCGACTTCGTGCTCTATGCAACCGAGGTGCAAACACACATTAAGCTAGATCCAGAAAAGAAAACCGTTGCTCAGGGTGCGCTCTGGACCTCCGAAAGCCTGCCGGTGGACACGCTCCTCTATGCGCCGTTCATGGCAACCCAATCCCGCGAGGCAGGGACACCCCTGCAGGCCGAAGAGGTTTTGCAGAAAATCGTTGACCTGAACCTGGATCGCATCCAACTGGGCGGCGACGAGACGACGGGGCAAGGTATCGTCGCGCTGCGCTTTGACGGAGGTGAGAAATGAGCCGGCAACGTTCGTTGGAACAGAAGCGCGCCGCAGAAGCGTGGTCGCGAGTCAGGCAAATCCAGGAGCACGGCAAGAAGTACGCAAAGGAATACGCCCAGCTCGCCAAGAGCGCGCCGGCAGACATACAGACGAATGGATTAGGACAGACGTTGGCCTTCTGGCGGGCTAAGGGTAAAGATGAGCACAAAGCATTGTTCCACGATGTCTCCGGTTGGGTCGGCAACCAGGTGAGCCATGGTCAAAAGTCTGATCTACTTGAGTGGATCGTGAACGAGGCCAGCACCGACGATTATCGCCGCGCCACTGCCGAAGCCATCGCTTTTCTCGCCTGGCTCAAGCGCTTCGCCGAAGCCGAGTTGGGAGGATGAGGTAAACCATGGACGGTTATCCCATACTAGATGCCAGTGCCAAAGCCTGGCGGGCTCACAAGGATAAGCCTAACCAGAATCCTGGTCTGATCTTTGACCGCTTCGCGCCGGATTGGAGCGGGGATGCCACGCTGAAGAAAGAGGGATTGGAGGCCGTGCGAAAAGCCGCCGAGAGGGCAGATCGCGATCTTCTCGTCCAATGGAACGCGCGCTGGCAAGCCACCGTGCGCGCCGCCCATGCGGACCCCTTTTCCCTCAAGACCGACTGGCGCTTCGTGACCGGCCTGGGGCGCAAGGGGCCGTTAGAGGCAGGCTTTACCTTCCACCGCTACGGCTTTCCCATCCTACCCGGCAGCAGCGTCAAGGGGATCACCCGCGCCTATGCGTCGCTGGTGGCCGGGCGCGCCGAGTCCGATCCCGATTTCGTAGCGATCTTTGGTCGTGCGCCACAGAAAGGGGAGGACGAAAGTATGGCCCAAAGCGGCGGTGCGGTCTTCTTTGACGCCATTCCCAGCAAGGTGCCGACGCTGCAACTGGACATCATGAACCCGCACTATCCCGATTACTACGGGGATAAACAAGGGAAAACCCCGCCTGCCGATTGGCAGAGCCCGAGGCCGGTCTATTTCCTGACCGTCGCGCCCAACACCGAATTCTGTTTCGCGGTGGGCTGGCGCGGCGCGTGGGATGATGAGGGGAGACGCCGGCGTGATCTAGCGAAGGAATGGTTGGAATGTGGCCTGAAGGAACTGGGCGCGGGGGCCAAGACCAGCGCGGGGTATGGGTATTTCGTCAAATCAGAAGTGGTGGCTAAGCCTATCTCAAGGCAAGCGGCCTCCGCTGCAAGCATATCTCCCCCCAAGCCGCCACCGCCAGCGGTAGCCGAGCCTCAAGTCTGGCACACAGGTATTGTACGTGAGTATCAACCCAATCCGGGGCAAGGGCGACTGGTGGATATCAAGACGGGAGAGGAGTTGCGCTTTAACCGGCAGGCTATTGAAGAGAAGGGATGGTCGCCAGGAGGAAAGGCCCAGGTTCTATATGCTGTGGAGGAACATGAGGGGCGCAAACGCGTAGTCAAGGTGCGGAGGAAACGATAATGAGCCGACCCAAACTTATACTTACCCCCGTGGGTGCCTTGGTTGTCAATCGTCTCCCAGATAACGAGAAGCGGCTGTGGGAGCGAGTCAAGATCGGAGATTTGATGGCTATTCGTGAGGGACAGGCCAAAGGGCAAACCGCCCTAGAAAACATGATTCTAGAGCGCTTGCAAGGACTGAACCTCGGTTCCGAGACCGGATTACAGCAAGCATCGCCAGAGATCAAAAGCCTAGCCAAAATTGGGGTGGCCCAGGATGACCAGGTCGTTCTCTATGCTAGTGAGACGCCCGAGGGGATCCTCAGTGCCCGTGTAATTCGCGAGTTTATC
>JADYZS010000318.1 GCA_020853075.1 Anaerolineae bacterium
ATCGGCGAGTGGATCTGGATCCCGCGCCCGGCCCTGGCAACGTCCGCGCCCGCCACCTGCCCCGACAAGTTAGATGCCTACGGCGACGCCATCATAGCCAAACTCAATGGCGGCGCGAACGCGGCCCAGCTGCGCGACTGGCTGACCGCCTGCAAAGCCTTGACCACCGACCGCGGCACGGTGCGGGACATAGGCATTGAGGGAGTCGCGGGGCTGCTCGTCATCTTCACAAATCCTACAGTAGATCCGAATGCACCGCCGCGGAGCGACCACCTCCGCATCTATCACAGAGAGGCTGCTGGTTGGATACAGAAGTTCTGGACCGTCGGCATCTCCGGCTTGAGCCTGCTTGAAATGGGCGACGTCAACGCGGACGGCAAGCCCGATGTCGCCTGGACGACCAGTGATTGCGGCGCGCATACCTGCGATTTCGCCGTAGGTGTCGTCTCGTGGGATGGGAATGCCTATCGCGACTGGGTGGATGGCAATGCCAGAATGTATAGCGCGCAGATTCACTTTGAGGATATGTCGGCGCGCAGCGGCGGTAAAGAATTGGTGATGTACGGCGGCCTCATTGGTTCAGTGGGCGCGGGGCCGCAGCGGGCCTGGACGGAGATTTGGGAGTCGCCGGGCGGTATGCCTTATACGCGTACCCTCACGGTGCACGACGCGGCGGAGTGCCTCTACCACGTCATCCTGGAGGCCAACGCCGCGTTCCTCCAGGGAAGGACAGCGGGCTTCGCTCCCGCCATCTCCTTCTATCGCCTGGCAATTGAAGATTCCACCTTTAAAGCCTGCGGCAGAGAACAGGGGATAGAACTGGCCGACCTGCGCGCCTTCGCGCGCTTCCGCCTTGCGCTGGCCGATGCTTACATGGGTGACCTGAACAGCATGACCGGGGCGGTACAGGAGGCAGAGGAGGCGCAGCCGGGCCACGCCTACACAAAGGCGGCGCGCGCCTTCCTGGAAGCTTACAAGCCCAGGAGCGACATCGCCGCGGGCTGCGCCGCGGTGAAAAAGATGGTGGACGATACCCCGCCCGCGTTCCTCTTGCTGGGGCGGGCCTTTGGCTACGCCAACCCCACCTTCAACGCAAACGACGTCTGCCCCGTCCTGCCATAGCGACATTTGTATCAATCACCAATGAGGTGGTCGGCAAAGTATTTCGTCCATCTTCTGCCTCCCAGGATCTTACTTTTATCGTGACTACTCACTATCAGACGGTAACAGCCATCGCCCGCGCGATGCGCGCGGCAACGCGGGCATTGTTCTCCAGGAGCGCGAGGTTCGCCCGCAGGCTTTCGCCCCAGGTTAGTTCCCGCACCCGGTCCAGGAGGAATGGGGTAAGGGCCTTGCCGCGCACGCCTGCGCCCTCCGCGGCGGCCAATGCCTGGGCAATGGCTCCCTCCATCACCTCGGAGGGCAACTCCGCTTCGGCGGGAATGGGAACGCAAACCAGGATGCCGCCCGGCAATCCCAGCGCGCGCTGCGCCCGCATCACCGCGGCGACCTCTTGGGGCGAATCGGCCCGCATGTCCACCGGCAGCCCGCTGCGCCGTGAGTAGAAGGCAGGGAACTCGTCTGAGCCGTAACCGATGACAGGGACGCCGTGCGTCTCCAGCCATTCCAGCGTCAGCGGCAAGTCCAGGATGGCCTTTGCACCCGCGCAGACGACGGAGACCGGCGTTTGCGCCAATTCGGCCAGGTCTGCCGAAACGTCAAAAGGCTGGCCGCGATGCACCCCGCCGATGCCACCAGTGGCAAAGACGGCAATACCCGCGCGCGCCGCGATCCACATCGTCGCGGCGACGGTGGTCGCGCCGTTCCCGCCGGTTGCCAGCAAAATAGGGAGATCGCGGCGGCTCGTCTTGCGGATGCCGCCGGCCGTGGCGAGGCAGACCAGTTCTGCATCGCTCAAGCCCGCGCGCAGTTTTCCTCCTAACACGGCGATGGTAGCAGGTGTCGCGCCCTCCTCCCGGATCACCGCTTCCAGGTGGCGGGCCGTCTCCAGGTTCTGAGGGAGCGGCAGGCCGTGCGCGATGACGGTGGATTCCAACGCAACCACGGCGTGGCCGCGGCGCAAAGCATCCGCCACCTCGGGGGAGAGTTCCACCTGCGCTTGTCCATCCTCAATCATCGTCCGCCTCACATCTGGTCATAAAGCCGTTCCAGGGTCAGTCCGGAGTGCACTGTCTCGCGGTTCTGCACGGTGAAAGCAGCCGCCGCCGCGCCCAGGCGCACCGCCTCATCCAACGGCATCTCGTGAAGCAAACCGAAGACGACGCCCGCGGTGAGCGCGTCGCCCGCGCCGGTCAAATCCACTATCTCGCAAGGGAAGGCAGGCACGTGGCCGCTCGTCTCCGCCGTCGCATAGACGACGCCCAATTCGGCCAGCGCGATGATGGCGACCTCCACCCCCATTCGCACCAGGCTGTTGGCGACGGTGATGGCTTCATCACGGCTGCCGATGCACTCGCCGCACAGCACCTCGGCTTCCCGCATATTCGGCGTGACCATGTAGAGTTCCGGGAGGTGGCGGCGCAACTTGGGCGCAAGAGCCATAGCGGTAGGGTCGGCGCAGACAGGGATCCCCGCGCGTTTGGCTGCCTTCAATACAGAGATGATGGTCGCAGGCGAGAGGTTCGCATCCAGAATGACCATCGCCGCATCGCGGAAATAGCGGCGGTGCGAGTTGACGTAAGCGGGGGTGACCGCTTCTATGACGCGGGTATCGCTGATAGAGATGGCGGGAGTGCCTGCTTCGTCCAGAACAACCAGGTACTCGCCAGTGGGGTGAGCCGGTGTTACGAGCACTTGGCTCACGTCCACCCCTGCTTCAGCGGTGCGCTTCAGCAGGTAGCGGCCCTCTTCGTCGTCGCCGACGGCAGAGAAGAGAATGGTGTGGATGCCGAGGCGAGCCAGGTTCTCGGCCACGTTGCGCCCCACCCCGCCCGCGCTGATGCGAACGTGGCCGGGGTTCGGCGTGCCGGGCATGAGGGGGCCGAAGGCCTGGCCTTTCGTATCCATGATGCTGGTGCCGATGACTAGAACCGGGCGTTGATCCATGTCAGGGTTGCTCCCATCCGAGGCGCGCGCCGGCCCAGCGCACGGCCACGCCGACCGTGCCGTTGACCAGCGCGATCCCCACGCAGATGAGCGCGAGCCCCAGAAATGTGCCCGCGCCCAGCGACTCTTGCAACAAGGCCGCGCCCCACAGCACCGCGGTCACCGGCAGCAGATAGGTGACCAGCGAGACGAAGGTCGCGCTGTTACGCACCAGAAGCCAATAATAGAAGAGATAGGCGACGCCCGTGCCCACCAGCCCCAGCGCGCCGACCGCGCCCACTGCCTGCCAGGAAGGAACCGCGGCGAAATGGGCGGTGAGGAGCGCAAAGGGAAGTGTCCATAAGAAGCCCAGGGTCAATTGCGCGCCCGCCAGGACAACGGGCTGCTGGCCGCGCAGGTGCTTACGGGCATAGGTGGTGGCGATGGCATAACTGATGGACGAAGCGATGACGGCCAGCTCGCCTTGCGTCCGCGTCTGGCGCAGGTCCGACAGGTCGGGCCCAATGAGGACGATGACACCGAAGAAACCCAGTAAGATGCCGCCGACCTTGCCAAGCGTGAAATGGTCGTCCGAGGTGAAGAAATGGGCCACCAAGACGGTGAAGATCGGCATCGTGGCGTTCAAGATAGACGCCAGGCTGCTGGTGATGTATTGCTCGCCCCAGGGGATAAGGATGAAAGGGATCGTGTTGTTGAAGAAGGCGACGATAGCGATGTCGCGCCAGAGGCGCAGGCTCTTGCTATCTTTCAGGGAGAGGCCCGGCAGGCTGAGCCGCCGCGCCCGCATGACCAGGAGCAGGAAGAGCATGGCGATGGCGAGGCGCGCCGCGCCCACCGTGGCCGGGGGCATCTCCGCCACGCCGACCTTGATAAACAGGAACGACGAGCCCCAGATCAAGCCCAATATCAACAGCACGAAGAGGTCAAGAAGATTCACCGTAGGCGCTTCTCCTTAACATGATAAGTCAAGCAGATGGATCAGAATCGGATGGGTTGTGAGCCCTTGCCATCCACGAATTATGCACGAATACACAAATGTGACAATCTGGAGGGGCGGTCCTGTGTAACCGCCCAGAGTGGGCACATAGGTCCCCCTACCGATTCGTGTATTCGTGTGCGTTTATTCGTGGACGGCTGTTGTGTCTTTATGGTAAAACGGCTGGCGTTCCCAATCATTGGGCTGCCCGCTGGCCCCATGCCCCTTCCATAGTGAGCAGGCGTTCCTTCATCGGCAGCCCGCCGCCGTAACCACCCAACGAACCGTCGCTAGCCAGGACCCGGTGGCAAGGGACAATCATCGGCACAGGGTTCGCGCCCAACGCCTGCCCCACCGCCCGCGCCGCGCGCGGCTTGCCGATCTGCTGCGCGACCCAGGCATACGAGCGCGTCTCGCCGTAGGGGATGCCCAGCGCCGTCTCCCACACCCGGAGCTGAAAGGGTGTGTGGCCCGACAGGTCAATCGCTACCTGGAAGGTCGCCCGCTTGCCGTCCAGGTATTGGCGAATCTGGAGCACCACGCCGGCCACCTCGTCTTCCGGCAGCAGGCGCGCGTGGGGATATTCGGCGAGGACGCGCGCCAGTGCTGCTTCCAGCGTCGGGCGTGGCAGGTTTAGAGCCACGACGCCGCGCTCTGAAATAACTACTCCCACCCAACCCAGCGACGTCGCAAAGACTGTGAAATCAAGTCGCTCTTCTGCGTGAGGGAGATGGCGAGGTTGATTCCGCGTGGCCCCGTACTCGGCCAACAGCCGGGCGCGCAGGGCAGCGCGTCGGGAAGGATCGGGGAGAGGCACCGGCACTCTTCCCAGCGTTTCCATCTCTCGCGCCAGTGAGGAGATGGCGGCTTCCTGCCGCTCTGGTCTTTCTTCTGTCATGCTTGTCATAATCTTGGCCTTATCCACTACCGGCCGGCCCTCGTTGGCTTACCGGCCAGCATCGGCAGTTTGCAAAGCAGGCATCTCGCGGGCCGCGCCATGGCGTTGTTGGAGATAATATCCCCAAGCGACCAGTTGATGCCCTAGCGACGTCAGGATTTGCTCAGACAACCGTTGACGTCCTCCCTGCGCCTGTCGCGCAAGCCGCTCGCTCGCCGCCTCGCGCAACAGGTCCCTGTGATGCTCTTGTGCCCAGTAGAAATCATCCTGCCAGTCCAATACCTTGCGCATCGCTCGGCCTCCTCACAACGGGCTGGGATGGCAGGCGACTTTGTTCCAGGATTGTCACCTGCCGGCGCAGACGCGCGAGGGCGCGATGGAGACGGACGTAGAGTGCATTAGCCGAGACACCCAAGAGCCGTGCAGCCTCGCCCCGCGGCAACTCGGCATAATACACAGAGTCTAGCACAGCCTGGTCATCAGCGGAGAGGGTTGCCAGCGCACGGCGCAGAAGCGCCGCACGCTCCTCCCCCTCTAGCCGTTCCTGGGGATCCGGAGACTCTCCCTCTCTCCCATCTGTCTCTACGCTGTCCTCTGCCGTTGCTCCCCGCCGCCGGTAGTGGTCGGCGACGTGGTGACGGGCGATGCCGTAGAGCCAGGCCAGTACCGGCCGGTCTCCCAGGCTTACCCGGCTGATGCCTCGCAGAGCCGCTTCAAAGACCGCGGCGGTGATGTCTTCTGCTTCTGCTGCGCTCCCTGTGCGCCGGTAGGTATAGGCATAGATACGATCATAGGTCGCATCGTATAGCCGCCCGAACCCTTCCGCGCTGGCCTGTGCTTCCGCCAGAAGGAGATGCTCCGCCGCCATATCCATGCTCTGACTCGTTTCCCAGGATGCCATACTCTCATCGCGCCCGCGTGCGTACAGTGTCCAGCCTATATATCGCAGGGGCAGGCCGAATCTTACAGGTTCCCCTGGCCGATCTGACGCTGCAACCAGGCCAGCGCCACGCGTACGGCTTCGTCTTGCAGTTCCTCGCTGCTGCGTTCGGCGCCCGGCGCGGCCTGGTAGGAGTGGTCGCCGCCAGCGATAAGGTGTATTTCGGTGGAGCCGGGGATGACAGCGCACGCTTCGTCCAGGCGGTCAGCGCGGCAGTAGGGGTCGTCGCTCCCGATGACGAAGAGCGTGGGCGTATGCAGGTGCGCCAGATGCGGCTGCGGCGGCATCGCGCCGCTGGCGCCGTGCAGGGGATAGCTCAGGAGGGCGAGGGCATAAGCCGGTAAGCCGACAGACGCGGCGACGGCGGCCACCACCGCGCCTCGCGACTTGCCCGCGATGCAGACAGGAAGACCTGCCATCCCCTCCATGTCGGCCAGCGCCGAAAAGGCGTCTTGCAACTCCGCGACGCCTCTCTCAATGGGATCGGGCGGCTTGCCTCGCTCCACGTAGCCGAAATTGAAGCGCAGGGCCACGAAGCCCACTGCGGCTGCGGCCTGCGCCAGTTGGTAGAGGAGCGACAGTCGCAGGTCGTTGTTAGCCCCATGGCAAATGACCAGCCCGGCGACAGGTGGCTCTGCCGGGCGATCCACCATCGCGGCAACGTCGCCGCCGGGCACCGGAAGCCGCAAGGCCGTTGTGGTCGTCACTCTTCTCCGCCTTATTGACGCGTGTCCAGGGCGCGCCTACGCGCGGCGCAACGCCATTATACCACACTTCCCGCCGGAGAATGTTTTCACAAAGACGTAGAGTTAACCACGGAGACACCGAGAACACGGAGTACCTCAATTTCTCTGTGTGCTCCGTGTCTCCGTGGTCACTGCTTTTTCTGAGCCGGAGGCGTTAGGAGGACAGCGTCTATTCTGGTGCGGGAAGCGGGGCAGGGGTGACGGCAGGGCGAGACGTGCGGCGGTGACCCCAGGCGGCACGTAGCCAACGCACCAGCAGGCTCAAGGCTTTGCGCACCTCGCGCCATATCCCGTGGAACCCACGGGCTATTTCCATGGTTCAGTAGAGGTCCACCAGGAGAGGATGAAGAACCAGGGTTCCATCAGCCTTCTTTTGTAAGTAGAGCGGTTCGTCCACTGTCGTACCCTCCTCGCCAACGACGATACCTGGGCAATATCTTCTCCACCGCGAGACCCCGTATGCGTTGCCAGGCCCACCGCGCCAGGCGAGCCAGGCCGCGCCGTGTCTCCCGCAGCAAATAAGCGGCCGCACGGGCCGATTCGCCGTTTCAGAATGGATCTATGGTGTGAGGATCAAGATAAACTGTGCCATCGCGTTCCCGACGAATGTAGATCGGATCATACATCTCTTTTACTCCTCTTCTCCACGTTTTACTCTTTACGCTCGTGCCACCTCTCCTACCATTGCCATCACTTCCACCAAATCCCCCGGTGCCTCCAGCCGCTCGGCTCCGGCATAAACCTGGAACCGGCCAGAACGCACGTAACCCACCAAAGTCAGACCCCACTCTCGCGCCAGGCGGACGGAGAGGCTGGTAGGCGACGTCCGTGAGGCGACGATGGGCGTGCCCATGCGCGCGGCCTTGTGTATCATCTCTGAACTGATGCGCCCCGTCGCCAGAAGGATGCGGTCACGGGTCTCAATGCCCCGCAGCATGGCGTCACCCCAGAGTTTGTCCAGCGTGTTGTGCCGTCCCACGTCCTCGGCCACGGCCAGGAGTGTTTGCCCGTCGCTCAGGGCCGAGGTATGCACGCCCCGAACCTCGGAGTAGAGCCGCGCCGCAGCGAGGAGCCGCGACATCAGTTCGCACAGTTGAGGAGGCGCTATGCGGAGAGAGGACTCCATGCGGGGAGGAGGTAACGATTCTGCCGTGCCATCTATGCCGAAGGTCACGCCGCCGCCGCAGCCGGAGGTGAGGATGCGGCGCTTGGGCCGCTTGACGTCGTGGCGGTGCAACCAGACGTCCACCAGGCAGCCGCCATGGGTGACGCGCAGAACCCGGACGTCGTCCAGGCCGGCGATTAGCCCCTCCGCGCGCAGGAAGCCGAGGGCAAGGCGGTCCTGGCCGTGGGGCGTACACATCACCGTTACCAATTCCTGCCCGTTGACAGAGATTGTAACAAAGCCTTCCTCAATGACCGCGCCATCCACCCGGTGCCATCGCCCCGCCTCGTAGCGGGCATAAGTCAAACCTGCTGCTCCGTCCATGCTTTCTCCGCTCTCTCTGCCCACCGTTCCTGTGTTCCGCATTATACTGCCCTTTCGCGCCGCGCGCAAGGGTTCCAGAACCCATTCTGGGGCCGGGATGCTGATTGAGTTGGGTGTGTCTGAGTCTTGGGGCGGGGGATAACAGAGGGGGGCAGAGAGGGGTGAGATTGGGTTTGTACTCTTCAGCGGAGAACGGATGCTATCTGCGCGCTTTGCAGTACCAATGTAGCAGCGCCGATGAGCTGCGCATCGGCCCCGAGTTGGGCTGTCTCTATGCGGACGGCGTTGAAGGCCGGAGATAGGGTTCGTCGCCTGGTAGCGTTGCGTAGAGGGGAGACAAGGCTTTCGCCGAACAAGGTGCCGACCGGCCCACCGATCACAACGACCTGGGGATTGAGCAGGTCAATCAGGTTGCCCAGGCCGATTGCCAGGGTGTCTGCTACCGTCGCGATGACATCTGAAACGACCGGCTCGTTTTCCTTAGCGCTCTCAGCCACCAATGGTAAGTTCAAGCGCTGGAGATCTCCACCGAGTCGCTGGGATAGGGGCGATTCAGGCCGCGCTCTCAACTTCTCCCGCACCTGTGCCAGAATAGCGTCGCCGCTCACCAGGCGTTCCAGGCATCCGCGGTTGCCGCAGTAACAGAGTGGTTCCCCTGCCACGGTGACGTGGCCCAATTCACCGGAGAGCGACGACGCGCCAGAATAAAGTTTCCCCTTTAGTACGATCCCGGCGACCAGCCCCAACTCGCCCAGAGCCACAAATACCAGACAATCCATCCCCCGGCCCACTCCGCGGTAATACTCGCCCAGGGCTCCAACGCGACCGGCGTTGACCAGGAAGACCGGCAGCCCCACGCGCGCCTCAATCATAGCTCCCAGAGGGTAATCCTCCGTCCTTCCCAGGCTGGGGGTTGCTTTCAGGCTGCGGGTGTTGGTGTCAATCTGACCGGGCCCGCCGATCCCGATGCCCAGGATAGAACCAGGCACAACGCCGGAGCGTAGTTCTTCCACCAGCCGCACGGCCACATCTGCGCAGTCGGTCGGCCCTCTGCCGCGCAGCGGAGCCCTGGCCCGCTGTACGATCTCACCATCCAGATTGGTGCGCACGCCTTCCCACGCCAGCCGGCCTTCCACGATGCCGATGGCGAAGCGTGCCCCCGGCATGAACTCCAACAGCATGGGCCGTCGTCCCCCCCGCGAGTCGCCGCGCCCGATCTCGCGCAGGAGCCCCGCCTGCAAGAATTCCTGGGCGATGGCCGATGCCGTCGCTTTGCTGAGGCCGACCTGCGCGCTGAAGTCGGAGCGGCTCAGGATGCGTACATCGCGCGCGAGGTCAAAGCAATCGGAGCGGATGGCTTCTTTCTGTCGCTCTATCTTACGTTTCGGATGCCTTTGCATGGGGAGGCCTCGTTGGTGTACGTCAAGGCGCGGCGGCGGCATCAACCTGCAACAAGACGAGCGTCGCGGCACCGATCACTTGCGCATCTTGACCCAGGCTGGCGCCCACGATCTGGGTTCCGGCATAAGCCCCTGAGACGCAACGGCGGCGGGTCGCTTCCCGCACAAGCCCGATGAAGGTCTCGCCCAGGGTCGTGCAAACCGTGCCGCCAAGGACTACCACTTTGGGGTTCACCACGTTGATCAGATTTCCCAGACCCACAGCAAAGAACTCAGCGGTCTCACGGATGGTTTCCACGGCCCAGGGGGAGGCTGCCCGCGCGGCCTCGCCTAAGACGGAGAGGGTCAACAGATCCGAGCCGTGCCCATCGGTGGACGTTGGCGACGAGTAGGGAGCAGCGTGCATCTTCTCGCGCGCCAGAGCCAGCACGGCATTGCCGCAAACCAGCGTTTCCAGGCAGCCGCGATTCCCACAATAACACAAAGGGCCATCCCGCACCACGGTGACGTGACCCAGTTCGCCCGCCAAAGATGAGCAGCCGGAGAAGAGTTCGCCCTCAATGATTAACCCCATCGCCAGCCCGTGCATCGCAACGGCGACAAAGGCCAGGCACTCGCTCCCGACGCCGACTCCGGCCCCGCGCCAGTACTCTCCCAACGCGCCGACGCGGCTGCGGTTGACGAGAAACACAGGGCCCCGGACTTTTTGCTCAATCATCTGGCGCAAGGGGATGTCCAGGTCACGGCCTACCCCTGGAGCCCCACGGAGGAAGCCAGAGACGACGTCAATCTGGCCGGGTGCTCCCACGCCGACACCCAGCACCTTTTGCGGCTCAATCTCGCGGGCTAAGAGGCAGACGGCTTCGGCGATGGCGTCCACCAAAAGATCCATCTGCAACGCGTCCACCGGGATATCCACCCGCTGCACAACTTCGCCATTTAAGTCGGTGCGGACGCCCTGGCAGATGCCATCGGTGATGGCGATGCCGATGGCAAAGCGGGCATCTGGGACGAATTCCAACATCTGCGGGCGGCGTCCTCCCCGCGAGGTACCGATGCCGATTTCGCGGATCAACCCCTTCTGGAGAAGTTCTTGCACAACGGTAGAGACGACGGACCGGCTCAAGCCGGAACGCTCGCTGAGTTCGGCACGGCTGATGATGCGCGCGCTGCGGATGACGTCCAGGCAAGCGCTGCGGATGGACGCTCTATGGCGCGCGACGGGGCGAGAGAGTTGAACCTGAAGCATTGGGATCTTTCTTTATTCAGGTGCTCGCAACTTAGTTCTAGGATGAACTAATAGAGCGAACCGTCAAACCCATTGTAGCGCAGAATCCGCATAAAGTCAATAGATTTTACAGCAAGATTCTTACAAATGGGTATTGACATGGCGTAAAAAGTGTGTTATATTCTACTTAGTACGGTATCAAACAAAGTTCCATGGGCGATATCGCTCGCCTCTCATTCGTGTTCACTCCTCGTCCGTCTGGTCTGCGGTGATCGGGTCTTTTGGGGCATCGTAGGCGTTTCCTATCTTAAGTCGGGCTATTTTAATTCCCATCCCGTCTCTTCCGGAGGAGGTGCTATGTAAGAATCTGGGCACTTGGTTGCCATCCCTTTCGGTGTCCAAACGATTGGTTCGTTTCGCTGCGATCATAGACCCCCCAAGGAGGAGTCATGAGCACCGTCAAATTCTCACGTCGGGATTTTCTCAAGGTCGCCGGACTGGCGACCGGCAGCGTTGTCTTGGCGGCCTGCGCACAGGCGACGCCGACCAAGGCCCCCGCCGCTGGTGAGCCAACCAAGGCACCTGCGGCCAAGAGCCCGGTGAAGCTCACCAGCAACACCCAATATTGGAGCCCCCAGGCATGGCCGAAGTCTGCCGCTCTCTACCGCCAGCTGCTGAAGGAGAGTGGCTTTGAGTGGCTGACGATTGACTACGACACGACCGATGCCACCACATTAGAGACACGCATGGCGGCCGGCGACGCGCCGGACATCCTCTTCGTTTATCCTGAGTTAGCCATCCCCTGGGCAGCCCGCAAACAACTGGTGCCCCTCACCGACAAGATCAACGCCGACGCAGAGTGGAAGAAGGACGTGGAAGCCTGCATCCCCTCCATGAACGAAGGCTACACCTGGAAGGGCCAGCTGTACGGCGTGACCATCGCAGGCGAGGCGGAGTGCTACTCCTACAACCCCAAGCAGTTTGAGAAGAAGGGCGTCAAAAAACCATCCGAGATCGGCAAAGACGCTTTCAACCTTGCCAAGTTCGCCGAGATCACCCAGGCCCTGACCGACGGGGCGAACGATAAACCGCTGGGTGAGAAACCATCAAAAGGTTGGATCGGCGGTGACCTGGGCTACAACTCCGGCTTCGGTGACCTCCTCTACGCCATCGGCGGCAAGTACTTCAGCGAAGACGGCAAGAAGTCGCTCCTGAACAGCAAGGAGTTCGTGGAAACCGCCGCGTTCGTGCAGAAACTGGTTAAGGACGGTTGGGCGGCCAACGCCATTGAACTGACAGCCCAGGGCGAGTGGCACTGCCTGGCGCTGGCGAACCAGCGAGGCGCGTCGGTCATCGCCGGCGACTGGTGCTGGGGCTGGGTCCACAAGACCCAACTGGAGCGCAAGGAGTTTGAGCCGGAGATGTTCTTCGTACCTTCTGGCTCGGCGGGGCGACACCCGTTGGCCCACTCTGCCGGTGAGAGCATCTACGCCAAGACCAAGAACCTGGATGCGGCCCTGGCGTACATGAAGTTCGCCTTCACCAAGAAGTACCAGGAGGCTACCGCCACGACCTACGAGGAAGCGCCGCGCTATCCGGCCCGCCACGATGCAGCCGGCCCGATCCTGCAAAAGAAACTGCTGCCCGACTTCTTCCCCGATCTGTTCAAGGACAGTTGGGCCTCTCCCGTCACGCCGATGATCAACTTCATGGGCATCCTGGGCTACTGGGGCGATACGATGAAAGGTGTGTTGGCCGGTACGGACACCCGGCCACTCCAGACCATCTTTGATGAACTGAACACCCGCACCCAGAAGGACATGGACTCCGCCGGAGCGGGGTTGAACATCTAGGATTTCGCTGTCGGCAGGTGCCGGTCGTCTGACGAAGAGGGCCGGCACCTCGTGTTCTAACCAAGGAGGCAGCACGATGGGAGTCTCTGCACCTTCCGTAGCCAAACCGTATGATCGCATGGTCGGCGTCAGGCATCGCGAACGTATGCGCCAGGTCAGGGGCTTGCTCTTTTCCTCGCCCTTTTGGCTCGGTTTCCTGGCCTTCACAGCCTTTCCTATGTTGGCCTCGGTCTATCTGAGCCTCACTCATTACAGCGGCCTAGAGGCACCTGTATTTCGCGGCCTGGGCAACTATGTTGACCTGCTGGATGACCCGGCGGTGGTTAGAGCGTTCCGCAACACGGTCATTTACGCCGTCCTGAGCATCCCGCTGAATGCGTTGCTGGGACTCCTGGTAGCCATCTTGCTCAACCAGAAGGCGCGGGGACTCTCCGTCTGGCGCTCCATCTACTACCTGCCGGCCATTGTGCCGTCAGTAGCCTATGCCTTGCTCTGGAAGTGGATGCTGAACAAGGAATACGGGGTCATCAACTTCATGCTAGGCCTCGTCAAGATCCCCCCCGTGAACTGGCTTGGAGATGAAAAGTATCTGCTTATCGCCTACGTCATGGCCGGTTTGTGGACGGTTGGTGGGGCCATGATCATAAACCTGGCTGGCCTGCAGAGCATCCCCACCGAGTTGTACGACGCTGCCAAAGTGGACGGCGCGGGCAAGTTTGCCCTGTTCAAGGCGGTCACGTTACCCATGATGTCGCCCGTCCTATTCTACAACGTCATCATGGGTATCGTAGGCGCCATGCAATCCTTTGCTTTCTTCTTCGTCCTGACCCAGGGCTGGGGCAACGTCTCCTATTCCGAACTCGGCACCGTCTATATGGTCCACCTGTGGCGGGTCGGCTTCCAGCTCTTCCGCATGGGGTATGCCGCGGCCATGGCCTGGGTGCTCTTCTTCATCATCCTCGCTCTGACCCTGTTAGTATTCCGCATTTCGGGCCGCTGGGTGTACTACGAGAGCGAGTGGATCACGGGTGGTGGACGCTAGGCGATTCATCCGGAAAGGAGACCGGTTATGAGCACGACGCTGGAGCAAGGTCGGGCAGGTGCGAGGGCCGTAGCCGCGACATCGCAAGTGTGGACCATGGATCGTGTGCGGAAAGTCGCGGGGCGGGTAGCTTTATACACCACCATCGTCCTGGGATCAATCGCCGTGTCATTACCGTGGGCCTGGTTGATTATGAGTTCGCTCAAAGGCAATATAGAGATCCACACCTTTCCTATCTACTTCTTGCCTCAGAAGTTCGTCTGGAGGAACTATCTGGAGGTCCTCTACTACGGGTGGAGCGGGCCTGTCAGCGAGGGCTCAGGTATGGGGAGCCTGTGGCCTCGCTACTTTCTGAACACCAGCATCATCGCGGTGTTCGTGTTGATAGGAACGCTGTTTTCTAACGCTTTGGTGGCTTTCTCCTTCGCGCGGCTGCGCTGGCGCTGGCGCAATCCCCTCTTCTTCGTGGTGTTGGCTACCATGATGCTGCCCGGCCAGGTGACGATGATCCCCACCTACCTGGTCTTCTCCCAAGTGTTCAAGTGGATCAATACCTGGTATCCACAGATTGTCCCTGCCTTCTTTGGCTCGGCCTGGGCGATCTTCTTGCTCCGCCAGTTCATGATGACGATCCCTATAGAGATAGACGAGTCGGCGCGCCTGGATGGTTGCAGCGACTGGACTCTCTTCTGGCGCATGATCTTGCCCATGAGCAGCCCTGCGCTGGGTGCTATCGCCATCTTCACTTTCAACGGTGTGTGGAATGACATGTTCACTCCTTTGCTGTACGTGCGCAAGCCGGAACTGATGAACGTAGCTATCGGCCTATCCAATATGCGGACCATGGGGTCGCTCTTTGGCCTGAGATTCCCACGCGATGAACTGGCGATGGCAGCCTCCGTCGTTGTATCCATCCCGCTCATCATTCTCTTCTTCCTCTTCCAGCGATACTATATTCAGGGCGTTGTGATCACGGGCGTGAAGGGATAACACTCACATCACTGCTACAAGGACGACAACCATGAACGCTCTTCAAGGACAAACGGCCATCATCACAGGCGGCAGCCGGGGCATGGGCGCGGCCATCGCCAGGGCTTTCGCGGCAGAAGGCGCTAAGGTCGGGCTGATTGCCCGCACGAAAGCCGACCTGGACGCGGTGGCGCAATCCATCCGCGCTACGGGCGGCACCGCCGCGGTAGCCGTGGCCGACGTCACCCAGCGCGACCAGGTGCTGGCTGCGGTTGACCATCTGCGCCAGGCCCTCGGCCCCATAGACATCCTGGTGAACAACGCGGGCATCGGCATCTTCAAGTTGCTGACCGAGATGACCGAAGCAGAATGGGACGCGCAGTTTGACCTCAACCTCAAGGCGATCTTCCTGTGCAGCCAGGCGGTCGTCGGCGACATGATGGAGCGCAAGCGCGGCCTGATCCTCAACGTGGGGTCCATGGCCGGGCTGGTGCCGGGCTATCCCAGGGGTTTTGCCTACAACGGCACCAAGTGGGCGCTGGTCGGCCTCAACCGCTGCCTTGCCATTGAACTGAAGCCCTACAACATCCGGGTCACCCTTATAAACCCTGGCACCACCGACACTTTCTTCCGTCCCAACCAGGGCCAGCATCCGGAGTGGCTCCAGGCCGAGGACGTCGCCGCGGCGGCTCTCTTCGTCGCCACGGCCCGCCCGGAGGTATCGCTGCACGAAATCGCTTTCTCCGTCACGCGCGACGGCTGGGCCTAAGGAACAGCCCGCGCGTCGGATACTCGTTGTCACCTGAGGGCCGGCACGCCTCTGCGGGCCGGCCCTTATCCTTGCCAGGTTCGCGCCGACGATAAGATTTGGGGAGAACGAAAAACATGGCAAGACACATCCAATGCACCAGTTGGAACCGGTATGCAAAGAGGTTCGTCAGACCTCCCACCTTTACCTGGGAACCTGTGGATAACGCCGTGACCTATCGCATCGGCGTCGCTGCGACCTCGCAACGGCATGCTACCTGGTTTGAGACGGATCGCCCTGCATTTGACTTCGGCCCGCTCTGGGGCCAGTTGCCTTTTGAGCGCATTGACATGATCACGCTGCCCCTGGATGGCGAAGGAAGGGAGGCAGACAAACCCTGGTACGACGACAACATGGCTTATAAGTCCTTCTACAAGTCGCCGGGGTGGCAGGGTGGGCAGCACGTGCCACTGGATTGGGCCGGCACCATTCGTCGCAACATGGCCTATCTTCTGCGTCCCGCCACAGACAGAGTGGAACCATTTGAGGAGGGTTTGCCGCGGCACGTCTGGAGCGCCACGGAAGATAGTTACACGGGGGAACGGCACTTCGGCGGCATCCCCGGCGCGATGAACTCCTACCCGACGCTGCATTTCCCTTTCTACATAGCGGCTTTCCTGAGCTTTGCGCGAGCATATCCCAGTGATCCCCTGGCTACAGAAGCGCGCAAGCAGGCCCTGCAATACGGCGACTGGCTCCTCCAGAACCACCATCCCTTTGAGTATGCGTGCAGCGGCTTCCCCTACTCTTGCATTGCGAGAGGCGAGCTGAAAGAGCACTCGCCCACAGGCAAGAACAACGTCACCGTCTTCAGGGTGGCCGCCGTCGGCGAGGTCATGCTGTATCTGGGGGACGTGGTGGGCAACCGCGACTACACCCGCTATGCCCTGCATCTGGCTGACGGCTTGCTGAGGCTACAAAAGGATGATGGCAGTTGGCCCTTCCGGGTGGAAGCCGAAACAGGCGCGGTGGTAGAGGAATACACATCCGACGTAGTGACTCCCGCTCGCCTGATGGCATTACTGTACAGCAAGACGGGAGATGAGAGATACAAGCAGGCACGGGATAGGGCGGTAGAATGGCTCTTCCAGAACCCGATTCGTACCTTCCGTTGGGAGGGGATGTATGAGGACGTAGCCGGACAGAAGCCCTACTTCAATCTGCAACATTGGGACCTGGACGAGGCGGTACGCTTCCTGGTATATTTCAAGGACGAAATAGAGGATTCGGTTTCGGTAGCCCAGAAACTGAACGACTACGTAGAGGATCAGTTTGTGATCTGGCAGATGGGAGATCCCGTCATCCACGTGCAATGTCCGGCTCCAGCGGTGTTGGAACAGTATCTATGCTACGAGCCGATGGAGGGGCACACGGCCAGGTGGATATTATCTTTGATCGCGCTCCACTCGGCGACGGGCGATCCGGATTATCTCAGCAAAGCCATCGCCGCGGCCAACGCCATCTGCCAGCAACAGACGCCCAGCGGTTCCTTCACCACCTGGGGCTACGACGAGAGATTTCAGCGCCCCCTGCGCAAGCAATATGATTGGTTCGGCGTGGACGCGTTGGCCGTCAAAGGGCTCATGACGCTGGAAGCATACGTGAAATCCGCTGAGAAGGGAGAACCCTTCTCTCTTGCTCTGAACGAGTGCTACTA
>JADYZS010000319.1 GCA_020853075.1 Anaerolineae bacterium
AGCGCACCGCGCCGCTCCGCTCCGGGTGGTGCGACGCTTCGTTGGCCTGGTTCCCGCCCTCAGAGGAGCCGACTTTGACCTCAACCACGACGCCGCGCTCCATATCGGCCAGGCCCGCGCGGAACAAGGGCCACAGTGCCAGGGTCGTAACCGTCGCGTTGCAGCCGACGCCGCTGATGTACTGGGCGCTGCGCATTTCCTCGCGGTGCAGTTCCGGCAGGCCATAGACGAAACGGCCCAGCCACTCCGGCGCGGCGTGCTCGTGGCCGTACCAGCGCGGATAGTCCTGAGGGTCACGCAGGCGGAAATCAGCGCTCAGGTCAACGAGGCGCGGGGCGAGGCGCGTGAACTCGCCGATGCGCTTCATCGCCTCGCCGTGGGGGAGGCAGAGAAACAAAAGATCGCACTCGGCCAACTCGCTCACGCTGACGAAGGAGAGAGGCGGCTTGCCGGTGCGACCACGTAAATTGGGATGCTGCGAATGAACGAACTGGCCCGCGTGGCGCTCCGACGTGACCTGGGCAATCTGAACCTGGGGATGGCCTAGTAGGAGGCGCAGCACCTCGCCACCTGTGTAGCCCGAACCGCCGACGATGGCTGCCCGAATCATCTATGGTATCCTCGCTGCTTTGTCCGTTGGCGTCGTTGCTGTCGTCGTGGGTCGCCAGCCGTTGGCTGCTTCCCAGCCCTCGTCGGCCACCTTCACGAGAAAATCTATGACGCGGCCAGGGATATCCACGCCAGTGGGGGCGATGCTGTTGCGGAACTCCATCGTGTAGTTGACTTCGTTGACCAGAAACCCCCGGTCGGGGTCTTCCAACACGTCCACAGCCACCACACCGCCGCCGACGGCCCGGCCCGCCGCCGCGCAGAGCGCGTTGAGTTCCGGCGTCACCGGGCAATTGCTGGCGACGCCGCCGCGCGCGGTGTTTGTGATCCAATGCTCGGCATTGCGGTAAATGGCGCAGATCGTCTCGTTGCCCACCACGAAGGCGCGGATGTCACGTCCCGGCTTGCGGATGTACTCCTGGATGTAGAAAATGGAGTGTTGATAAGTTCCAAGAACCTCTTTATGCTCCAACACAGCCTCGGCGGCCTCCCGGTCATTGAGTTTTGACAGGAGTCGCCCCCAGGAACCGACGGCGGGTTTGAGCACGACCGGATAGCCAAGGCGTTCAATGGCCTCCAAAGCCGATTCGGGCGTGAAGGCCACGAGGGTACGAGGAGAGGGGATGCCATCGCGAATCAGAGCGCTGGTGGTCAGGAGTTTGTTCCCGCAGGTATCCGCGACCAGGTAGGTGTTGACGGTCGGTACGCCCCAGTCGTCCAGGATGCGGAGCGCGTAGAGAGCGCGCGAATGGTTGATGCAGCGCTCTAGCACCACGTCGTACTTGCCCCAGCCGTTGTGCTGCATATCAAAAATGACGGTGCGGTCGTCAATCTGCTCAAACGGCAGCCCGCGCTTCTCCATCGTTTCAAAGAGAATCTTCTCTTCAACGCGGATACGAGAGCACAGAATGCCAATTCGCATAGCCATTAGCCTCCGCTATGACCTAGCAAGGGGATAAGAAAGAACCTACTCTCCCCAATCTTCCTCTTCCTGGGGAGCGAGGTCAAGTTGCGGCGGGTTGAGGTCAATGACCTCCAGTTCCGTCCCACATTCGGGGCACGTCACTATTTCCCCGACGAGGACCTTGCCGGTGAGGATGATCTCGGCATCACATTCAGGGCAGGTGGCCGTCACGATAGCGTCTCCTTCGTATAGTCATATCGGATATAAAATCGGGATACATCTTCTTTTAGGGTACTAAAAGCCTGTGCGCAACCCCCTCGGCGACGAAGGCTGTTACTTCTCCGGTCGCTGCCTTTCCGCCTAGATCGGGTGTGCGAGGGCCGGTGGATAGCGACTCTTCTACAGCCCCGCGCACATGGCTCGCGACCTCGCTTTCGCGTAGCCATTCAAGCATCATCGCCCCGGCCAGGATGGCTGCGAGGGGGTTCGCTATGCCCTTTCCGGCAATATCGGGCGCGGAACCGTGTACCGGCTCAAAGATGCCGAGCATCTCGCCTACATTTCCCGACGGCGCAAGACCCAGACCACCTACCAGCGCGGCAGCCTCGTCGGAAAGGATGTCGCCAAAAAGATTCGTGGTCACCAGCACGTCAAACCGCTCCGGCGACTGCACCAGCCGCAGGGCTGCCGTGTCCACCAGCATCTCTTCAACCTTGAGCCCCGGAAACTCCGAAGCGATCTCTAGGACAGCCCCCCGGAATAGGCCGCACGTCTCGCGCAGGATATTGGCCTTGTGCACGATGGTGACCAGGCCGCGCCGTGTCTGCGCCAGTTGGCAGGCCAGGCGGCCTATCCGTGCCGACGCGCGCCGGGTGATGACCCGTTCTGCGATGGCCGTCGCGCCGCCATCCTCCAGCCGTTCGCGCCCGGCGTAGAGACCTTCGGTATTCTCTCGCACAATCAGGAGGTCAATCCCTTCTCGTGTGCCGGGCAGAGAGCGTACCGGACGCAGATTCGCATAGAGATCAAGGCTCTGCCGCATCTGTACGATGGGGCTGCGGTAGCCGGCGACGGGCGTGGAAGGCGATGATACCGCGCCGAAGAGGGCGGCATGGCAGGTACGCAAACCCGCCAGTGTCTCCTCCGGCAACGCCGTCCCTTGTTCCTGGAAACAAGCCCAACCTGCCTTCAATGGGAGCCACTCAAAGGGGATGCCAGTTGCTGCCAACACCTGTCCCGCCGCGGGGATGACCTCGCGGCCAATGCCATCGCCAGGGATGAGGCCGATGCGATAAGTCATGCCGGGCTACCCTCCCCCTTCCGACCACTTGCTGTAGCCTTCCGGCACCTGCGTCCCCAACTTGCGGCAAAGCATAGGGATAAGCCCTCCCGCTTCAATGATGGCTAACACAGTGGGGGAGAGGGGAGGGAAAGTGAACTCTCCCGCTGCGCTCCTGATCATGCGCCGTTCCAGGTCTATTTCGGCCATCTCGCCGTGCTGCAAGGCAGCAACGGCCTCCGGACAGGTAATCGCCGGCAGGCCGAGGTTGATGGCATTGCGGTAATAAATGCGCGCGAAGGAATTGGCGACCACTGCGCCGATCCCCAGGTATTTCAGACAGGCCGCGGCTTGCTCGCGTGAACTGCCGCAGCCCCAATTCTGTCCGCCCACCACAATGTCTCCCGGGCGCGCTCCGGCGGCAAAGGCGGGATCCAGGTCTTCCAGCGCGTGGCGCGCAATCTCCACCGGGTCCGTCACCGTGTAGGTGTATTTCCCTGGAAACATGACGTCGGTGTTGATGCTGTCCCCGTATTTCCACACCCGGCCGCGAATCAGCATGGCTCGTCCCTATAGATCGTTCGGACCTGCAATGATGCCCTTGATGGCCGAAGCCGCGACGACTGCCGGATTGGCCAGATAGATCTCGGCCTCCGGCTGGCCCATGCGCCCCCGGAAGTTCCGGTTGGCGCTGGAAATGCAGACCTCGCCAGGGGCCAGGATGCCGAGGTGGTTCCCCATGCAAGGGCCGCACCCCGGCGGACCGAAGACCGCGCCCGCCTCCATCAGGGTAGCAACGTAGCCGTGACGCAAGGCGTCCATATAGACCTGGCTAGAGGCAGGGATGACCAAAAAACGGGTTCCCGTCGCCACGCGCCGTCCGGTGACCACCTGTGCTGCTGCGGCCAGGTCCTCAAGCCGCCCGTTGGTACAGGTTCCCAGAAACGCCTGGTGCACCCGTCTTCCCGCTACCGCCGACAGCGGCACCACGTTATCCACCGTGTGCGGGCAGGCAACGTAGGTTTCCAACGTCCTCGCGTCGTAGCGATAGACGGCAGCGAACCTGGCATCGGGGTCGGAATAGACGGGCGTGAAAGGCTCGCCAGTGCGGGCCCGCACCCAAGCCAGCGTCACTTCGTCAGGTAGGATGACGGCGTTCTTCGCGCCCATCTCGGCCATCATGTTTGGCAGGACGAAGCGCGACTCCATGCTCAAGGCTCGGATGGCCGATCCGGTGAACTCAATGCTGCTGTAGAGCCCGCCGTCCGCGCCCAGGTCGCCGATGAGCCGGAGCGCGAAATCCTTCGCGGTGACCCCTGCCGGCCATGTGCCCTCTACGACGACCTGAACCGTCTCCGGCACACGCAGCCACAACTCACCTGTGGCCCAGACTGCTGCCATCTCGGTGCGTCCGACCCCTGCGCCAAAGGCGCCCAATGCACCATAGTGGGTGGAATGTGAATCTGCACCGAGGATGAGCATTCCCGGACGCACCAGGCCCTCCTCGCTGAGAACCTGATGGCAGATGCCTCGTCCTACTTCAAAGAAATGCCGGACGCCCTGCTCGGCGACAAACTGACGCACCTCCGCGTGGTTTTGCGCGTGCTTTGGCGTCGGGGGCGGTGAGGCGTGGTCCAGGGTGATCGCCAGGCGCTCCGGGTATTTTACTCGTGACTGCCCGATCCCCTTGAATATGCGCCAGATGGCTGCCGTATTGTCGTGACTCAGGGCGAGGTCGGGCCGTGCATCCACGACCTCGCCTGCGACTGTACTCGGTACACCGGCTGCCCTTGCCAAAACTTTCTCTGCAAAAGTCTGTCCCATCTGATCTATCGGCACCTTATCGGTTCTAACCCCGTACCGTCTCCATCAGTTCATCTACGCCTTCTGCCTTGTGTCTATTGTCCCCGCTGGCCTCTAGTTCCCAGTTCCGCAAGATAACATCCACATCTTCCATCGCTAATGCCTTCTGGTCGGCAATGGCCTTGATTTGGGCCGTCGCCTCTTTTAATTGCTCATCGGTCAGGTGCAAACCCAGTTGTTCTGCACGTGCTTTGACCGCGTTCCAGCCGGTGAGCCGGTGCGCGATGTGTATGTAGCGGGTGAGGCCGAAATCTTGCGGGTCCAGGATCTCGTAGGTGGAGGGGTTGTTCAGGATGGCTTTGGCGTGGATGCCCGCCTTGTGGGTGAAAGCGGTGATGCCAGTGATGTAGTTATTAAAAGGAATCTGCACACCCACGATCCCTGCCACGAGGTCTTCCACCTCCCGGAGCATCGTCAGGTTGTACTTCATCACCGATTGTCTGTCGGTGACGTAGAGGCGCGCGATGAGGCCGCCGAGGGACGTGATGCCGTTCCGTTCGCCGATGCCCAGGACACTGGTATCTATGTGCGTCGCGCCGGCCTCCAACGCGGAGAAAGAGTTGGCGATGGCGCAGCCGGAGTCGTTGTGCCCGTGGAACTCAATGTCGGCCTTGACGGTACGGCGCAGCGTATGCACCAGATCGTACACCTGTCGCGGGGAGGCAACGCCCACCGTGTCGGCGATGCCGACGCGATCCACCCCCAGTTCGTCCACCGCACGATAGACGACCAGGAGATCCACCAGATCGCTGCGGAAGGAATCTTCGCTGGAGAAGCGCACTTCAAATCCCTGCGCCTTGATGTAACTGACCACTTCAAAGGCTGCTTCAATGATCTGTGGGATACTCTTGCCGTGACTGAATTGACGTAGGTAGGAGGACGTGCCGAAGAGGACGTCAATACCGTGGACGCCCGTCTCCATGGCACGTTTGGCGTCATCCATGTGGCAGCGGGTATGCGTGAGGAGTTTGCATCGCAGGCCGAGGCGTGCGATGTGCTTGGCGTCGGCGAAAGACTGCGGGGATGCGGTGGGCGACGTCAGTTCTATGTATTCCACGCCAAACGCGTCCAGCGCCTCGGCGATTTGCACTTTCTGATCGGAAGTGTAAAAGGCCCCGGCAAACTGTTCACCCTCGCGCAACGTTGACTCTATGATCGCGTACCGATCAAGCGGCATCGGATACCTCCTGGCGACACCCTGGGAATCTCACGTGACCTAACCGGCAGAGAACCTTGTGCCAATCGCACATAAAGAAAAACCGGCCCTCCCAACCTTGCGGTCTGGAGCAGCCGGTCGTCATCGCGACTTTGCGAGCGAAACGCCACTAACCAGACTGGGGGTCCGGCTTCTTGCTCTCGCTCTGCTTCTTGGGTGTGTACGTCATGACGACGTTCTGCATAGTCGTCGCCCTCCCATGAACTGTTCGGTTTATACCACAGAGTCCCACAATTGTCAAATCGTGCGAGGGTTGTTGGGAGGAGAGCAAGTGGGGGGCAGCGGATGCCTGCGGCGTAGCGGATGAGCGGCCCTCACCCCCTATCCCGTACGGCGAGTACGCCCACGGGACTTCCCCCTCTCCCGAATACAGGAGATGGGGCAATGTCCCGCGTGCGGGAAAGTCTCGCGGGCGCATATCATCCCCTGTGGAGGGGACTCGCCATACGGGAAGGGAAGAGAGAGGGCCATCCGCTAATGCGCTACCTATCCGCTGACCGGAAATCACCCCCCGACTGAGGGGACTCGCCGCTTAGGGTTTGGGGATGACAAACCCCTTGACACGCAGCGATAGTTATAGTATAGTATTGCTGTACTCTTATATACTTGTAGGATAGGTATCCGCCGTGAAAAACGCGAGCGGCTTGGTCGCCCCCCTCAAACGCGAACTCCTCTTTGAGCGCGTCGCCCAGGAACTGGCGAATCTCATCCTCACGGGAGAACTGAAGGCCGGCACCAAACTCCCTTCGGAGCACAACTTAGCCCAGCAATTTGGGGTTAGCCGCAACGTGGTGCGCGAAGGGCTCCGCAGCCTCATTGAACAAGGCCTGGTCGTCGTGCGGGCCGGCAGCGGCGTCTATGTCCGGGTTCCTGATGAGAGCAAGGTGGTGGATGCCTTTTCCCGCTACATGCAACTGAACCGGACGGAGAATTGGGTTGACGAACTGTACGAAGTACGCCGCACCCTGGAAGCGGACATCGCAGCCCTGGCCGCAGAGCGCGCCACCGAAGAAGACGTGAAGGCCCTGGAGGATGCGCTGGCAAGTATGCACGCCCACACCGATGACCCGAGACAATGGGCCCTGGCCGACTGGGACTTTCATAAGGCACTGGCGCGCGCAACCCACAACACGCTGTTCCCGCTTCTCCTGGAGCCGCTCTATGAGCAGGTGTTGCGGGCTTTTGAAGAGGGTTGGTATTACCCCAAAGCCTACGAGAGCGGGCTTCGTTTCCATGCGGAGATACTCAAGCAGATGCGCGCCCACCATGCGAAGGCGGTGCGCGAGGCAATGCTCGCGCACTTGCAAGTCTCGTATCTGGAGGTGAGCAATGCGTCTTGGCAGAGATCTGCCGAGGAGATAGCAGTCTAGGCTGCCAGCCTTCAAGTGGCTGTGCACACTTCGTACAAAGCACCCTTTCCGCCAATTTTAAGTCCGTCGTCGTTGAGGTCAAGCCTTTTCTCCGGAGGCGCGCACGTGACGAAGGCACTATCACAGGAAAATGGGTTTATCAAGCCCGGCCGGCAGAAGCGTTCAAGCCTCGGCAGGCAGGAGGCTATATGGGGCTTGCTGTGCATTTCGCCCTGGCTGCTGGGTTTCATTCTCTTTACGGCAGGCCCCATCATCGCCTCTTTTCTGATCAGCCTCACTCGCTGGGATATCGTCAACCCTCCCCGCTGGACCGGCCTGAGCAACTACGTACAGATTCTTACCGATGACAAGGATTTCCGGCAAGCCTTGAAAGTCACCACGACCTTTGCTGCCGTCTCCTTGCCGCTCCACATCGGCCTGGGGCTGGGCCTGTCCCTTCTGCTCAACCTCAAAGTCAAGGGCATGAACGTCTATCGTACCCTCTTCTACCTGCCGGCCGTGTTGCCGGCGGTGTCAGTGACGTTCCTGTGGGTCTGGATTTTCAACCCCCGTTTCGGCCTTTTTAATTACCTCCTCTCCCTGGTGGGAATAGAAGGACCTGCCTGGTTCCTGAGCCCACGTTGGGCCTTGCCGGGGCTTATTATTATGAGCCTATGGGGCCTGGGCGGCGGTGCGGTCATTTATCTGGCCGGTTTGCAGAACATCCCTCCCCACTTATATGAGGCTGCCGAGATTGATGGGGCCAACTTCTGGCAGCGATTCTGGCGTATCACGATCCCCCTTCTCACGCCAACCCTCTTCTTCCAGTTGGTGATGAGTCTGATCGGACTGTTTCAGACCTTCGTCTCGGCTTACGTCGCCACCCGTGGCGGCCCGCTCAAGTCCACCCTCTTCTATATGCTCTACCTCTATCAAAAAGCCTTTGGTTCTCTGCAGATGGGCTATGGTGCAGCCCTGGCGTGGATATTGACCGTCATCATTCTAGTACTGACGGTTCTCGTGTTCCGCAGTTCCGCGTTGTGGGTCTATTATGAGTCAGAGCGTCCCAGGAGATAACGGCGATGGCGCAGAGTGATAAGAGCCAGGTATTTGTCTTACCAGCCCAACCCGGCTTGACGGCTGTGCGACCAGCAGGGCGTGCCCGGTGGGGACGTCACACGAGGCGGGTGGTCGGCCACATCGTCGCCTACATGGTGATGACGGCGATGTGCATCGTCTTCTTGATCCCGCTCTTTTGGATGATCTCCACTTCATTCAAGGATCGCGGCCAGGTTTTCCTCTGGCCTCCCAGATGGATCCCCGATCCTATCGTCTGGCAGAACTTCCCAGAGGTGTTTCGTCTCGTCCCCTTCGGGCGCTTTATCATCAATACCATGAACATCATGTTGTGGAATATCCTTGGGAATATCATCTCCACATTACTGGTGGCTTATGGGTTCGCCCGGCTGCGGTTTCCGGGGCGGGATATATTTTTCATGCTCCTGATCGCTACCATGATGATCCCGTATCAGGTAACGCTGATACCGACCTTCATCATGTTTAAACTGATAGGCTGGTACAACACTTATCTTCCCCTCACAGTGCCGGCCTTCTTTGGGGCTCCCTTCTTCATCTTCCTCATGCGCCAATACATGATGACCCTTCCCCTGGAATTGGATGATGCAGCCCGGATTGATGGTTGTAACTACCTGCAAGTGCTCTATCGCATTCTCACTCCCCTGTGCATACCGCCTCTGACTATTGTCGTCGTTTTCACCTTCATCGGCGTCTGGAACGATTACTTCGGCCCCTTGATCTACCTCAACGACGCGCCCAAATTCACGGTGGCACTGGGTATGGTGATGTTTGAGGCCACGTTCTATGGCACTGTCAACTATGGTTTGCTGATGGCCGCCGGTCTGATGTCCGTCATTCCCTTGCTGGTTCTGTACTATTTTGCCCAGGACAAGTTGATCGGGGGGATTGCTTCGGTGGGTCTAAAGGGCTGAGACCACACCGGAGCCGGTTCGGGAGCCGTGATTAACCGATCCGAGATTACATTACCAGGACCGCCCTAGGAAGGAGGCAAAGCAGCAGAAAAGACAGTGGGCTGTTCTTAGTGACTATCTCAAAACCTAGGAAGGACAGCGGATGGGCGTCAGCGGATGCCTTCGGCCTAGCAGATTAGCGGATACTCCCCGTCACCACGCGAGGGCCATCCGCTAATCCGTCGCTTGCACCTCGTCGGCGCCGTGTATACTATGCTGTAACTCTACGGTGCAAGCCGACAGGCTACCTATCCGCTGACTTTTGAGATAGTCTCTTAGCCTCGCTGCTAATCTGGTGAGATAGCAGCCAATTTGCAGGAATGAGGAGAAGACTATGGCGACGAATAGACTGAGCCGGAGGGCATTTTTACGCTGGGGCGCGGTCGCGGGCACGGGAGCCGTCTTGGCGGCCTGTGCAACGCCGACCCCCCAGATCATCAAAGAGACGGTCGTTGTGAAAGAGACGGTGCCGGTTGAGAAGGTCGTGGAAAAGACCGTCAAGGAGACCGTCGTTGTGGAGAAGACGGTCCCGGTTGAGAAAGTGGTGACTAAGGAAGTTGAGAAGGTGGTGGTCGCCACTCCTCAACCTAAGGCACCCGTCACCATAGGCTGGTGGCAGAACGACCCGGCAGAGATGCAGGAAGCCTACATCAAGATGACCGAGGCTTTCAACGCGAAGGGCTTAGGCATCAAGGCCGAGGTCAAGTACATACCCGGTGACGGCTACGAAGATAAACTGGACACCATGATTGCCGCGGGAGATGGGCCGGACGTATGGATGTGGTTCTACGCCGTAGAGATCGCGCGGCACGGCCAATTCCAGAATCTGACCCCTTACCTCCAGCGCGACAAAATTGACCCCATGAAGCTCTGGTTCCCCATTTGCTCTACCCGCACGGTGTGGGAAGGGAGCATGTTCGGTACGCCGCGCGAGGTCGCCTACGCCTCGCTCGCCTACAATAAGGATTTGTTTGACGAATTCGGTGTCAAATATCCTCAGGAGGGCTGGACCCTGGAAGACTTTGTAGAGACCTCCCTCAAACTCACCGACCCAACGAAGAAGACCTGGGGAACCCAGATCGGCGGCCCCGGCGCTCTCTTGTGGGACTCGGCGCTTCCCTGGAACCTGGAGTTCAAGCTCACCAGCGAAGACGGCCATCAGACGGTAGGATTCATGGATAGCCCCGAATCCATAGAGGCCTACCAGTGGGTGATTGATCTGGAAGACAAGCACAAGGTCAGTATTCCGAGCCAGGAGCAGCAGGCACTGGGCGGATGGCCTTTCGCTTCGGGCAAGATCGGTACGGGGGTGATCTCGTGCTGGGGTGTCAAAGACATCAAAGCCCTCAAATTCAACTGGGGTGCGGTCTCCGCGCCCATGAAGAAGGGCGGTACGTCGTACACCTGGGGCGATTCGGTAGGATACTGGATGTGGAGCGGCTGCCGCAAGAAGGAAGAAGCCTGGGAATTCATGAAGTTCATCAGCGGCCCAGAAGGGTCCCTCATTCCACACCAGCTCGGTTGGTGGACGTCGCCCTGCCCAGAAGTCTGGCTCAAGCTCGGTGCCGACAAGGATCCCATCCTGGGACGCTTCTGGGAGCAGTCTAAACTGCCAACCAGGGTTATCAACTACGCACGCAGCGAGCACCAGTGGACTTGCATCCATCCTGCCCACGAGGCCAACTTCACACTCTACATTCAGGAGAAGCAACGGCCCCTGGACAAGATCGTGAAAGCCCAGGCGAAGTCTGCCCAGGAGTGCCTGGACAAAGCCTACGCTGCCAGTTAAGCATCAACAGACAGCACAGGTCACAGCGGCCTCTTTTCCTCCTCAACGTTAGGGGCGTGAGGAATCACGCCCCTAACGGCAAATCGGGAGGAGATGCGCCTATCTGGTTTGTCTTGGCTTTGTTCTCGTCGTGAAAATCGCTTATCGTTGAGCAGGCCCAAAGTGTTCCAGCCCCAGAAGGAGGTCTGAAACCCCCGCATGAATCTCATTGTTATTTGTATTGACTCCCTAAGGCAGGATCACGTCAGTTTCTACAATCCTGCCTCGCCTGTCAAGACCCCGAACATTGACCGCTTCGCCCGCCGCAGCGTCAGTGTCACCAACGTCTATCCCGAGGCGCTACCCACCATTCCCATTCGCACCCAATTGATGACCGGCCAGCGCACTCTCACCAGCCGCCCCTGGCAGCCGCTGACCAAAGAAGACCGTACTCTGGCGGAGATCCTGAACCTGTACGATTACACTTCTGCTTTCATCACCGACGTTTATCACTACTTCTGGCATGGCGCTCGCACCGCGCCGGGATACAATTTCCATCGTGGTTTCAACGTCTATCGTTGGATTCGCGGTCAGGAATACGACCCATACCGCTCCGGCCCGCTGAAGCGGCTGCGGGTGGAAGACCATACGAACGAGAAGATGCCGTCCCGCTGGGAGTGGTTCGTGCGCCGCGCCCTGCAGAACATTGAGCCCTTTGCGAAGGCCGATGACCACTACTGCGCCCGTGTCGTGGCGGAAGCGTGCGAATGGCTGGAGGAAAACCGCTCCTATGAACGCATCTTCCTCTGGGTGGACTCTTTTGACCCCCACGAGCCCTGGACGCCGCCCAAGGAGTTTGACCACTACACCGACCCCAACTACAAAGGGAAACGGTACATCCTGCCGCCCGGCGGTCTGGCCGCCAATTACTTTACACCTGCGGAAATCGCCTTCATTCGCGGCCTCTACGCGGGCGAAGTGGCCTACGTGGATCACTACATCGGCAAACTGCTGGCAGCCGTGGAGTCGTGGGGCCTCTACGATAACTCCGTCATCCTCCTGATGGCGGATCACGGCCATCCCCTGGCCGACCACGGCAAGTTTCTCAAGGGCACCGACCGGATGTACAACGAACTCCTGAAGGTCCCTTGCTTGATTCATTTTCCGGGTGACCAGTGGGGCGGCAGGACGCTGGACGCGCTGGGCCTCTTCCACGATATCCCGGTCACTCTGCTGGACGCGCTTGGCTACGGTGGAGACGCGGACGCGTTTCAAGGACGCAGCCTGATGCCAGTGATCCGGGGAGAGGCGAACTCCATCCGCGAGACGATCATCACCGGCTATCACCAGGGCAAAGACCGCTGCATCCGCGACAAACGCTGGAGTTACGTCAGTCGCCCTGAAAACGAGCCGGATGAGTTGTATGATCTCCTGGCCGACCCGCAAGAACGGAATAATCTGATTGACACCTATCCAGAGGAAGCCAAACGCCTCGCTTCCGGCTATGGCCGCATGTTCGCTATGAAGGGCCAGCCGATCAAAGGGTTGCAAGGCCGCTACGAGGTGGGAGAGAGCCCGTAGGTCATGGATATTCATATCACCCATTCTGCGCCTGCCGCCACCGCGACAACGGCGCCGGACTTCCCGCTGGTACGGTTTGATACCGGCCTGGTGGTGTACCAGGAAGCCTTGATCAATGGGCAATACCTGGTCGCCCACGCCTCGGCCATGGGCCGGTCCCAGACTCGCGCAGGCGCGTGGGCAAGGCTGAATAGCGCCAGCACGGCCTGGTATGCCCACGTGGGATTAAGCACGCGGCACCACGCCTTCCAGATTGAGATGGACGGCCAACTCCTGGTAGATCGCTGGGAGTGGGCAGGGAGTCACGAGGTGGAGGCGAGCCGGCCCGGCTGTCGCGAGGCGGTCGTGACCCTGCGCCACACGCAACGGCCTGTCACCGTGGCGGTGCACACGCGGCTGGACGATACATCTTTCCTGGCCCGCTGGCTCGTCATCACCAACACCAGCGACCGCCCTTCCGCTCTATCTCACATCTATCCCTGGTCGGGCCAGGTCTGGGAGGTCAGGCCTTGGGATGCCACAGGCCTCTATTCTCACTTTGCCGCGCCCTTCCGTCTGGGCCGCTTCACTAATTCCAGCGCGGGCGCAGAAGGGTCCTATGACTGGATGCCGCTCCCCGATGGTCTCTACGGCTACGAATCCCGCATGGGGCGGTCGGGCTGGGGCGCGCCCTTTTTTATCCTATCTAACGTCGTGACGGGTGAGAACCTGGTAGGCCATTTCGCCTGGTCGGGCAACTGGCAGATAGAGTTCTTCAACGATCACGAGCCGGCGCGCCGCCCGGAGCGTGGCGTTGGCTTATATGCACAGGTGGGCTTGGCCGGGCCAGCGCCGCTGCGTGTGTTGGAGCCGGGTGAGTCGGCCCACACACCGGAGGTACATCTGGGATTCCTCTTCGGTGACCTGGACGCGTGCGTGCAAGCCTTACACACCCACGAGCGCCGGAGCGTGATCCTGCCGCAGCCACCGGGCAGGGAACACCGGGTGGAGGTGAATCACACCGGCTACACCCGCAACGCGCAACTCACCAAAAACCAGCTCCATGAGGAGATCGCCGTCGCCGCCGACGTGGGGGTAGAACTCTTCATGCTGGATGCGGGGTGGTACGGTGAGGCGACCAGACAGTGGTTTGAGACGGTGGGCGATTGGGATCAGGAGAATCCGCTCCTCCAGCCGGGCGGCCTCAAGGCGATCTTTGACTACGCCCGTGCGCGGGGGATGCTGGTCGGCCTGTGGGTGGAGGCTGAACGAATGGGCCCGGCCAGCCGTCTCCTGCGCGACCATCCCGGTTGGCAGATGGCGCGGCGTGGCGCAAAGATTCCCAACCTGGACCTCTCTAAGCCCGAAGTCGCCAGGTATATGGAAGACACCATTACCGGCCTGATTGAGAAATACGAACTGGATTGCTTCCGCCTGGATTACAACCCGTGGGTCGGCGACGGCGGCGAGGCTCAGCGCGGTGGCTACACCGAGAATGTATTATGGCGCTACTACGATGCGTTGTATGGTATCTTTGACCGGCTTCACCAACGTTTCCCTAACCTGCTCCTGGAGAACTGTGCCGGAGGAGGGGGCCGCGCCGACCTGGGGATGATGTCGCGTTCTCACTGGACGCAGGTCAGCGATAGATGGTCGCCCGATCCCACCCTGAAGATCATCAACGGCATGACGTTATCGCTGCCGCCCGAATTGTGTATGACCTTGCTGGGTGCGATCTCCGATGGTGTATCCGACATTGACTTTCTCCTGCGCATCGGCCTCTTCGGTCACCTCTGCTTGAGCGGCATCTTCCCGATCATGAGCGAACGTCATGCTGTTGCGCGCGAGCATTGGCGGCACGCTATCCACGTCTATAAGACCTTTGTCAGACCGATCCTGTCGTCCTGCCGGATGTTTCATCATACGCCGGTGCAGCGGTTGACGGAGGCAGGTAAGTGGGTCGTGCTGGAATGTGCGAGCGAAGACCGCAGCCGCGGCTA
>JADYZS010000320.1 GCA_020853075.1 Anaerolineae bacterium
ACTGTGACGAACTGTTGGCCTACGCCTGCCAGCGACTGGACAAGTGCCCATTTCAGGAGGGGAAGACAACCTGCCTCAACTGTCCGGTGCACTGCTACAAACCGGCCATGAGAGAGAAGGTCAGGGTCGTGATGCGTTACGCGGGCCCGCGCATGCTCTACCGGCATCCGATCCTGGCTATTCTGCATCTGTTGGATGGGCGGCGAAAGGAGCCCATACGCTCGCGGTGAAGGAGAGCCGGGGCCGATGATTCTCTACTGAGCCGGGGCGCGCTCCGCCTCGTTGACGACGATCTGGCCGTCGCGCAGTTGGTGGACAACCGTCGCCACCTCGCGCACCTTGGGATCGTGGGTGGCGATCAGGATGGTCACGCCTTCCCGCTCTACGATCTCTTTAAAGAGCGCGAGGATCTGCCGTCCGGTGGTGGTATCCAGTTCGCCGGTCGGCTCGTCGGCCAGGACGAGGTGGGGCCTATTCACCAGCGCACGGGCGATGGCGAGACGCTGCTGCTGCCCGCCGGAGAGTTCGTAGGGCCGGTGGCTCGCCCAATCGGCCAGCCCCACCGTCTCCAGCCAGAAGCGCACCCGCTGGCCGCGTTCCTTGCGCCCCACGCCGATCATGCGCAGTGGGAGTTCCACGTTCTCATAGGCCGAGTAGGTGGGGAGGAGCGCGAAGGACTGGAAGACGAAGCCGAGGCGGTGGCGACGAAAATCGGCCAGCGCGCGGTCGGAGAGACGGCTGAATTTTTCGCCGTCCACCAGCACTTCGCCGGACGTAGGCCGGTCTAGCCCACCGATGATGTTGAGGAGCGTCGTCTTGCCGGAGCCGGAGCGGCCCATGAGGGCGGTCAGCGTCCCACGAGGGACTTCCAGGTTGACGCCGCGCAGCGCCTGCACCGGCTTCCCTCCTGCCGAGTAGGTGCGGGTCACGGCGATGGCATGGACGGCGAGAGTATCGCCAGCGCCATGGCCATTGTTAGATACTGTGAGAACCTCTGTCATGGGAATCGCCATGCCTTTAGCCGAGATTGACTTCTTTCTCTACTCTCTCTACTTCCTGCTTCATCTGACTTTCAACTTTCTCCACTTTACCTTTGACCTTGTCCACCTGTTGGTTGACGTCGCTCTTCATCCCCTCAACCTCATCGTTGGCTTTGCGGAACTCACGCACGGTTCTGCCGAGGGCCGAGCCGATCTCCGGCAGTTTCCCGACGCCGAAGATCATAATCACGATGAACAAGATGATGAGCAATTCTGGTGTGCCGATTCTAGCAGGCATTGGTAATCTCCTTCTCTTCCTCACTCCGTAGTTACAGGGAGATTGTACCACGTTGTGGGGATTGGGGCAAGCGCGACGGCAAGGCCCAGGAGAACCACCCCGGAGAACGCGGAGCAAAGTGGTTAACCGATACTATCGCGGCGCAGGGTGAGGAGCGTGATCTCCGGTGGGCAGTTGAAGCGGATCGCCGGGGAAACGAGGCCCACGCCGCGAGTCGTATAGACCCAGGTGTTTCCGGCGCGTTGCAGGCCGATGGGATACTTCCGCCCCCAATCGGGGAGCACGAGGGGACCAAGACCGGGGATGCGCACCTGTCCCCCGTGGCTGTGGCCGGAAAGTTGCAGATCAATGCCGTAGCGGGCAGAACGGTCGGCGAAATCGGGCTCGTGGATTAAGACGATCTTGCAGGCGTCGTGGGGGACACCGACGAGCGCGGTGGGCAGATGGCCCGTGCCGAACCAGACGTCGTCCAGGCCGAGGAGCCAGAGAGCAGCCCCCTCGCGTGCGATGGGCTGTGCCAGGTTCTTCATAACGGTAATGCCGGCGCGAGCGAGGTGGGAGGCCACCTTCTCTGCACCTGCCCAATGGTCGTGGTTGCCGAGGGTCGCATAGACGCCCAGGGGAGCACGCAACCGAGATAAGGGTTCCACCAGCCCCGGCGCGTAACTCGCCCGGCGGGTCACGTAGTCGCCCGTGAGGACGATGAGATCGGCTTGCAGCGTCATCGTCCGCTCCGCAGCCCGTTGAATTGCCTCTGCCTTAACCTCTGGCCCCAGGTGCAGATCGCTCAAGTGCGCGATCCGCAGGCCGTCCAACTCAGGCGGCAGCCGCTTCAGGGGCACGGACACTCGTTCCACTACCAACCATCGCGGTTCCACTCTGGTCACCCATCCCACCCCTGTCAGCACCGTTCCGCCCAGGAGCCCACTGGCTAACAACCTGAGAAAACGACGGCGTGAAAGGTTCATATCCAGAAAACGTTCTTCATCTCTCTTTCAAGAATCCAACCCGCGCAGATGGCAGACATCGTTCATGGTGATTATCTCAATCCGCGTCCCCACCGTCTCCAAGACGTTGAAGCAGCCTGTCGCCTGGCGCAGCAGCGTAGATTGGCTCATAGGCATCTCCAGCACGGAGCAAAGAAGGAGGCGGCACACTACCAGATGGGAGACAATAGCAACCGTCTCGTTGGGACGGTGAGAAGCAATGCCATCCATCGCGGCGCGGGCGCGCAATCGTACCTCGCTCAACGTCTCACCGCCGGGAAAGCGCACCTGCGCAGGCGCGACAACCCAGGTTTGATACAGAACGGGATAGCGGGCAGCCACCTCCGCGGGTGTGAGGCCCTGCCAGTCGCCGTAGTTTATGTCTATCAGCCCTGGGTGTGGCTCAACGACCAGGCCCAGAGTTGTAGCGATAGGGGTAGCGGTTTCCCGCGCCCGGCGCAAAGGGCTGGCATAGAGTGCCGTCAGAGTGGGGAACTCGGCAGCCAGGCGGCGCGCCAGGGCTTTCGCTTGCGCGTGCCCGACCTCATCCAACGGCAAGTTCTCGCGACCGCGAAAGCGTTCCTCTTTATTCCAGGCGGTGCGACCGTGACGGATCAATAGAAGGCGCGTCATGGTAGAGACCCCTCTTGGTTAGACGTTGCAGAGCGGCTATGTGCTCCCTTCTTGACCAACCACCGCCTCTGTGGCACGGAGCCACGAATCGCCTTCTGCGCCGAATCCCTCGTCGCGGAAACGGTAATCGTTCTTGCGGATGAACTCGGCCAGCTCGGCGCGCAGCCGTTCCCAGATACATCGTTGAGCGCGGATCAGTTGCGCCAGTGCTTCGGCGTTTCGCGCCTGGCGCAACGCCTGGCGGAAGTGGGGCAGACAAAGCCCCGCCGACGCCGTGTAAGCCTGCCAGATGTCGGCGTCGGCGATGCCCTTGAACAAGGCTTCCAGGTAGAGATGCTCCATCTCGCCCTGCTGCCAGCAGGCAGGGCAGGTCTCTTGCGGGCCCAGGTCGCGCGCTAACGAGGCCGCCCGGCGAGGTTCATGGGTCTGAGCGTTGTCCTCCAGTGTCGCCAGCAGCGCGCCCAAGACGTCGTGCTGGATGATGGCGATGCTCAGGCTTGCACCGGGGCGGTTCAGCCGCCCAGCATGGGTGCGGCAGAATCCGCGCGCTTTGCGTAAGCGGGCACGGATAACAATGTCGTTCGTGCTCTCGTATAGAAGGTTGCCTATGTATGATTCTACGGCCTTGTTCGCCAGGCGGCACACAGGACAGCCAGGCTGAGCCAGCGCGTCGCGCAGTTCATGGCGGCTCCGGATTGTCAGGTCCATATCTCCACCGAGATTGATAATCGCACACTCCGCACTGAAACGCCTTTCACGCTCTCCTAACCCACGGCTCGCCGCGATCTTCCTGCTCCGGCGCGGTAGGATCCATTTCCCAACCTTCTAGGCGGGGGAAGCGACGGCGGTGCTCCAGGCAGCGCACGTCGTAATCCCAGTACCACGCGCCCTTGTCGCCCTGGTGGCCGAAGCGGAACCGCCTCCGATAGCGGACGCGATGCCCCCGGCAAACCCGCTTGCCGCAGACGGCGCAGGCCAATAGCACCTGCGAGAACTCCTGACCACAGACGTCGCACGTGCGATAAGGGAGATCGCCCGTGCGCTTCCGCTCCCGCTGCGCGCGCCCTTTGTCCATTTGGGCCAGGGCCTTCTCTACGCAGGCAGCGCAGGCGCGCGGGCCGAATGTGGGGGCCAGTTCCGCCGAAAAACCGGCCAGGTGCATGGCACAGACGGGCCTGCGGCAGAGGCGGCAGACCTCGGCGGCAGGAGCTAGGCAGAGGTGGCAGCGAGTCTCCCCTACTTCCACGACCACCAGGCCAGCGTTCCTTCGGCGATGAAACGAGGCTGTTGGTCGCCTACCATGTCTATAATGACTATGTTCTGCGAGGCGTCCCGATCCACCTGGTTTATGACGAAATAGCGGCTATCGGGGGCCCACGGCGTCACCGACTGGGCATATTGGTCAAAGTACGGGATAACGTTGATAAAGTCAGGAGTCGGCAGGTAGGTTCCCAAAGCGGTGGCTTTCCCATCGGCCACGGTGATCACCGAGAGACCCAACTCTACCTGGGTCTGTTCGCCGGACCCACTCACGTCGGCGACGGTAAAGTAGGCGATGCGCTCGCCATTGGGCGACCAGAAGAAAGCCAAGACCGTTTCATCTACCAAACGACGCGGCTCGCCGCCGTCCAGGCTGGCGACACTGAGGGGGCCATAGACGGTTCCGTCGGCGGGCTCAGCCGTGATGTAGGCGACCTGGTCGCCTTGGGGCGATACGGAGAAAGCAATCGCTCCTGCTGCATCCAGGGTGGTCACCTTGCGCCGGGTCACGCTATCCTGCGCGCCGCGTAGGAGAAGAGCGTGCCCATCGTCGCTTCCCTGAGCCGCAACCAGCACCTGATTCCCCCGGGGAGACCAGTTGGGAGCCTGAAAATGGGTAGGGGCTTCGCCCATCTTCTGCGGTTCGGCTCCCTGGCCCACCTTCAGCAACGACAATTGGGCCTCTGGGTTTGTCTGCCGGCTCCCGCCGGTGTGGAGCAGCATCTGTTGACTATCGGGCGACCAGGACCAATATAAGGGAGAACCCTTAGCCAGAACGCGGCTGGGGACCTTCCCATCCGCCGAAACCCAACGCAAGGCGACGCCATTATCCCCGGGTTCCGCGGTCAAGAAGGCCAGTTGCTGGCCGTCAGGAGCCCAGTAAAGATAGAACGGCGTGCTCTCGGTGCTGGTAAAGGCCCGCGTCGGACGCCCCCCCACAGCCGGGGCCAAGTAGAGCGTGGTAAGAACGCCCTCCTCACCCGCGCGCTCCCCGCCCACAAAAGCCAGATGCCTGCCGTCGGGTGCCCAAGCGGGAAAGTCGTAGGAACGCACGCCCACCTCGGCGTCTCTGGTAATCGCCACCCGCTGTTGCCCATCGGGGCGAATGGTGTAGATATTGCCGTCCACCCCCACGTACACGAGCCGGTTCTGCACGGCGACCCGCGCGCCCATCATGCGTTGGATAGAGGGCCGGGCAATGATATAGATGGAACCGCCGATGATGCCTAGAATGACAACGAAGACCGCAACGATGCCCACCCATTCAAAGATCGGACGCAGCCTGCTTCTCTCCTCTGTTTCCATAGGCTCCTCTCCTACTCTCTCCTCATTCTCCAAAGAAAACGGATTTGATGCTGATTATACCATAGTTCAGGGCTTGTGCTTGTCAGCGTACTTCCAAGAATGACCAACGTGATGATGTATTTTGCAGCGTGCGCTCTGCAATCCTCTTGGCCGCCGCGCCAGCGTATGGTATAATCCGTGCGTTGTTCTCGTGATAAATTCGTGCTCACTTCTGTTCAAGGGCAGTACCATGAAACGCTGGCTGTGGCTACTCCTCTTGCTCGTCGTCGGTGCATCCCTTGTGCGCCTGGCGCCGGTCGTTGTCTCCTCAGCCCGCCACACCAGCCACGGCTTTGCCGCCTACTACACCGCCTCTCGCCTCTTTTGGGAAGACCCGGCCTCCCTGCGCCGCGCCTATGACGACAACTGGTTCCGCGCCCAGGTGGCACGCCTGCACCCCGCCTCCGCCGACATCTTCAACGTCAACCCGCCGACCATGAGCCTCCTTTTCCTGCCGCTGGCGCGGCTCACACCCTTGCAGGCGCGCGCTCTCTGGATCGGGTTTAACGTCCTCTTCCTGGCCGTGGCCTGCCTCCTTTTGTGGTGGACGCTGCGCCCGCCTCTGGAGGCCTCCCTCTTAGGTCTGGCTTTCGTCTGCTCGTACACGCCGTTGCTGACCAACTTTCGCCAGGGCCAGGCTTATGTCTTTCTACTGCTGCTCCTGGTGCTCGCCTTTGTGGGCTACCAGCGGCGTTCGGGCTGGCTGACCGGCGTGCCTTTGGCGTTGATGTTCCTGTTCAAGAGCGCGGGTGTGTTCTTGTGGCTCTTCTTGCTGGTGCGGCGGCGCTGGCCGGCCGTGGCCTGGGGCGCGGCGACGGTGGTCGCGGGCGTCCTCCTCACCATCCCCTGGTTTGGCCTGGGTTTATGGGCGGAGTACGCGCGCCTGGTGCCGGGTCTCGCGGGCAAGCCGTACATGGGCATCGTCGCTTTGCAGACGCTGCCCAACTTCTTTCACCATCTCCTGCGCTACGAGGCAGGCTGGAACCCCGGCCCCCTGGTGAACGTGCCATCTCTCGCCTATGTGCTGGCGACCGGCGTGCCGTTGGTCATCCTGTTGGGGAGCGCGTGGCTGGCGCGCGAGCGGAAAGAAGAGGACGATGCGGCGGACATCCTGGCCTTTGCCATCGGCGTGGCGCTCTCTGTCTCGCTATCTCCCTGGGCCGAGGAATATCACTACGTGCTCCTGTTGCCCGCGCTGGCCCTGGTCGCCCACGTTCTGATGCGGACATGGGGGCCAGCCTGGGCCTGGGGCGCGTGCCTGTTGGCCGCGCTCCTCTTGTGGATGCCTCTCCCCTTTGACGTGAACGCGAAGATGGAAGGCATCAAGGGGTTGGCCGGATTCCCCCGCGTCTATGCCGCGCTGCTGCTGGCGGGATTGTCCCTCTATCTGGTGTACCGGCCTGAGCCGTCGGCGCGGCGGCAGTTGATGCCGAACCTGTCCAAAAAGCCTGGAATGGCAACGAGGAAACCCGTAGACTAGGACCTTGCGTCCGTCGCCCACAAGGGGCTAGATACAGACCGATGTGTCGAGCGAAGAGTTGAACGCAATGGGTTGGGAATCTATGCAGAGCCTCACCGATAATGCTATCGAGGCTGTCAAGAGCCTCTCACGCGCCATCAGAGAATTACGCGCTGCTGGTGTCATACGTTCGCGTCGCTTCACAGGTGATCTGGGCGAATGGTACGTCGAGCAGCTCTATAACGCGGAACGGCCTCGTAGCCAAACACAAAAGGGTTGGGATATTCTCTTGCCTGAGTGCGGGGAGCGGTTGCAGGTCAAAACGCAATCATTCGATCCGCAAAACCGCTGGAACTACCTTGATTCTGACCCATCTCTATTTGATCGGTTAGTGCTTATCATTCTCACAGACAGTCTCACCATACGAAATCTGTACGACATTCCGACCTCTGAGTTGCACTCGCTTCTCCGAGTTGGGAAGGAGAAGAAGCCATATTATCATTGGGATGACTTTGCACCCTGGCGTGTTGATCCAAGAAAACTCCCAGGTTACAACAAAATGGCCGACCTCGTGGAAATAGAGTCTTGATTGACATCATCTCGCTTCCATGAGACAATGGAAACAGTCGCTCAATAATGCCAAGTTATTACCTCAGAACTTGGAAAAGATAGATAGGGTCAGCGGATGCCTTCGGCGTAGCGGAATAGCGGATGGCTCTCCTCTGGGCGGTTGTTATCCGCTATTCCGCTACCTATCCGCTGGCCCGAATCTAATCCATAAGCATTTTGAAATAGTTTTCATAACTCTCACGACAACACCAGGAGGCTGACAGACATGGACATGCTTCAAGTCAAAGGCGGCAAAGTGGTGGACGGCCAGGGACGGCCTCTGCGCCTGCGCGGCACCTGCGTCGGCGGCTGGATGAACATGGAGAACTTCATCAACGGCTACCCCGGTACGGAGCACGGCATCCGTGCTGCCGTCGCCGAGGTGCTGGGGCCCAGCAAGGGTCGGTTCTTCTTTGACCGCCTCCTTGATCACTTCCTGGCCGAGGACGATTTCGCGTTCATGAAGGAATGTGGCGCGACGGTTGTCCGGCTGCCGCTCAACTATCGCCACTTTGAGCGGGATGCCGAACCCTTCAAGTATCTGGAATCGGGTTTCCAGCGGCTGGATCAGGCTGTGAAGACGTGCGCCAGACACGGCCTCTACGTCATCCTGGACCTCCACGCGGTGCAGGGCTGGCAAAGCACCGACTGGCACTGCGATAACAGCAGCCGCAACGTCCTCTTCTGGCAGCACCCCCACTTCCAGGACCGCTTCGTGGCGCTGTGGGAGGAGTTCGCCCGGCGCTACAAAGGCAATGCCACCATCGCTGGTTACAACGTGATGAACGAGCCCCTCACCAACGCCGCTGATGGCCGCTTCGGCAACATGGCCTATCAGCCTAACTGGGACGCCATCAATCGCATCTATCGCCGCGTCGTCGGCGCGATCCGCGCCATTGACCCCGACCACATCATCTTCCTGGAAGGCGATTATTTCTCGCATCGCTTTGAGGGGTTTGACGCGCCCTTCGCCGATAACCTCGTCTATAGCAGCCACAACTACAGCGCGGCCGGTTTCGGGCCCGGCGCGTATCCCGGCCCTTTCAACGGCGAGCGCTGGGATCGGGGCAAGCAGGAGCAGATCTTCCTGGCCCACGAAGGGACCCGCTACACCCAAAGGCACAACGTCCCTCTGTGGGTGGGCGAGTTCGGCTCAGTCTATAACGGCCTCGCCGCCGAGATACCGGATCGTCTGCGCGCCATAGACGACCAGGTTGACGTCTTTGAGGAGTATGGCGCGCACTGGACGACCTGGACTTACAAGGATGTCGGCGTTATGGGGTGGGTCACGCTGGCCCCCGAGTCGGAGTACATGCAGATCGTCGCGCCCATCCTGGAGACCAAACGCCTTCTGGACACCGATTTCTGGATGGGTTGGCTGCCGTCCACGCCCGCGAAAGAAATGATTCGCGACCTGGCGCGCTTGATTGAAAAAACCATCGGCGACCCCGATATTTCTCCCCAGGCAGATCAGCGGTATCTCACCCAGGCGACGTTGGATGCCTACGTCGGCCCGCTGCTGCACCCGGCCTATGCCAGACGCTTCAAGGGGATGTCGGAGGCGCAGATTGACCGGGCTTTGCAATCTTTTGCGTTGAAGAACTGCCAGCCGAACCAGGAACTGATCAAGGTTCTGGGCCAGCACATGGATCGCCCGGCGTAGCCCTCGCCAGGCGAGAGTGAGTAGGGAGGCTACCTGATGAAGTGACAGGCCTCCATCCCCGCGTGCGGGACGCTTCGCGGCCAACCCTCCCCCGTTTCACGGGAGAGGGCTATGGGAAGTACCCCCTCCCCTGCGTAGCGGGGTTCAGGGGCGGACAGTTTTTGGGAGCACCTTAACCATCCGACGAGATTGTGGGGTTTTGTGCTGAGCCCAGATGAAGGCATGAAGGTGATGGCTGTGAATCTGCTCGTGCCAGTTGGGAGCCT
>JADYZS010000321.1 GCA_020853075.1 Anaerolineae bacterium
CGACGGTCGCCGCCGCCCGGCCTCGCGCTTCGTCTTTCAGTTGCCGCCGCTGCATTTGGAGCGGAAACGGTCTTGAAACGCGGCCTGTAGCCCACGCGTCGTGACCAAACACCATATCTTGTAGTCAGAGCGTCGCGCGAGGCAACTGGCAAAGATTCCTTAAAAAAGCGCCCAAGCCGTGGAAAGACGGCAATGTCCCGCATAGCGGGATAATCCCGCATAGCGGGATAATCCCGCTATGCGGGATGAAGTACAAACGAAACGGCCTTGCGTACTCGTGCGGGCTTTCTACCGCCCCACTTGACGAGGGAGCAAGGCCGATGCTATACTACCATCGCGCCGACGCTTCTCCCGTCGGGGCCACAGGCCAGGGTGTTGACTGCACCGCTGGCCGGTTTCTATGCCCCGATTCTACACCTCTTCCGGCGCGTTGTCAACAATTTCCTCTCGGATGAGCAACGCACCATCCGGCAAGCCAGCGAGAGGCAACGTAACCCCGTCGTTCGCCGTCGCCGCCCCGTCGCTGTTGTCCGTCCACAGGCTTGACGCCAGGAAACGGAAACCGTGCGGCTTGCGGGCTAAGCCTTCTAACGCCCGCAGACGTGCCCTCACGGCTGCCACCCCCTTTCTATGGTTAGTCTCTCCTCAAGGGCCGCCAACCGTTCCGCCAGCGTCGTGGCCTCGTAAAGCCTGGTGGCATGTTCCAGGATGGAGCGCGCGGCCGTCACCCGCGCGGGGGCTGCCACCAGCGGGTTTGCCATGATGCCCTTGAGCGTGTCCAGGGCGTCGGTCATAGCCGCAAGGCTCTGGCGCGTCGCCTGCCCTAGCACCTGGTCTTGCGCCTGGTGGAGCGCACGCCGGAAGTCGTCTTGCTTCAGCCAGCGCCGCAAGGTGCGTTCACCCACCTCCGCGCGCTGGGCCGCCTCAGCCAGCGTGGACGCGGCCAGAAGCGCGGCGATGGCCCGCCGCTGCCCTGGCCGCAATAGGCCGCAATAGGCCGCTTCAACTGCCATTTCGTCTCACTTCGCCCCGCGGAGCGGGACTTCCATTGCCGGGCCAGTCATCGGGGGAGACGCCGCCCAGGTACACCTTGCAGCGCCAGCCTGGATGTTGGGACAGGATAGACACCGCTTCTTCTTCGCTGCCCGCTGATATGTAGGCCGGTGGTGCATTGGGCGATAACGCCCGCGCCCGTTGCTCCAAGTCACTCAGTCGCTTCGCCAGGTTCCTCATGTACTCATGCCGGTCTCCCACGACCCTTCCACCTCGTACTCGTGGGCGCTTCCCAGCCCCCCAAACCAGTCCACGAAATCATGCAGGCTCAAGAGCACCAGCGAATCCCGCCGCCCCTTCGCGTGGAGTACCGTGATGCCCAGGCGGTTCGGGCCAGCCTGACCGCGAATCTTAGCCGCGGCCGCCGTGAGCCACTGGGGGAGCACCTTCCGGTGCTTGCACTCCACACAGAGCCAGTCGCTCACCACATCCGGCCCCGCGCGGCCGCTGGGGCCGGTGCGCTGGCCGTTTAGGGCTTTGGCCGTCCGCCGCTCGTGTTGTTTCCAAGCCTTGCGTACTCGTGCGTTCTTTGCAACGTCGGTCATCGGCTTCTCCTCTTAGGGTAAAAAGAGTGGCCCCGCCTATCATCGGCATACCCTAAGCCGCGCACCGGTGGCGTCGGGCTGCCGGTTATCTTCACGTCCGGGTCACAGTCGCATGGCTCGCCCCGAAAGACGGCGCACCAGGCGTCGTGATAGACGTGAACGTGCCCCATCATACCAGGGGTAGGCGGGTCAAGACGAATCGCCCGTAAAATCTTGGGTAGGTAGTTCGGTAGGTTCTTGTCCATCCGCGCTCCCATTCAATGATGCCCCACAATCGGGGCAGAGAATATAGTGCGCTTCATCGGGCGAGAACGGGCGACCGCACTCTAAGCACTCACCTACCCCCTCGTCTTCGTGCCCTTGAGTCATGCCCTCATTTGCTATAATCAAGGGCATGGAAGGCACGAAAGGCACGGAATCAGCCGGTTTCGTGCCTTCCATGCCTTTCGTGCCCTCTATGCCTTCCGTGCCTTTCATGCCCTCGTTTAATGATGTAGGCAACGCCCAGGCCGTTATGCCGCGCCCTACTCGTTCCGTCACAACGCACAACCGCTCGCGCGCCAGGCGCAACTGTTTGGGCGTAATGCCCGCGGCCGTTGCCAGCGTTCTAATTTCGCCGGAAGGTCGCGGCACGCCCTTCAGCGCATCCTTGAGCCATGCCGCCGCGCGCTCCCAACCGCTGGCAAACTCCGGTTTCTCTTCAGCCTCCCCCAGGAACGTCACACCGTCATCGTCCACCACCAGGCGCAGGGGCTTTGGCTGGCCCGCGAGATTGCTCTTGATAACGGCCAACACCAGGTAGCCGTCGTCTCGCTCCTCAAGGCCCCAGGCCATACGCGCGGCCGCCAGAATGTCTTGCGAATCGCGCACCCTGTCCTGTGAGATTCCTTCCCCCAGGTCCAACACCGTCCGCTTGCGCAGGTGGTGCAACACCACTCTCGCCGCCCCTGTCGCTCGCGCCAACTCCCCCAGGCGGTTCATAAAGCCGCGCGCTTGCTCGCTCTTGCGCAGGTCGGCCAGCGCATGGGCCGTCAGGCTATCCAGGATGATGAAGTCATAACCCGCCGCATGGGCCAATATCGTCTCGTAATCGTTGGCGACGGTCAGGTAAGTCCCATCCTCAGCCACCAGCACGTCAACCGCCTCCGCCCCGGCGCGGACCAACTTCTCCCCCACCTCACTATCGACCCCTTCCGCCGGTATGTAGAGTACGCGCCCCGTCGGAGCCAGTGTCCCGTCGCCCCACTTCTCGCCGCGCGTCAAGGCCGCTGCCAGCGCTAGGCCCAGCGTCGTCTTGCCCACACCCTGGACACCGGCCAGCACCGTCACCGTACCCCGTGCCAGCCAGCCGCGCCAAAGCCAGGCCACCTCTCCCCCACGCTTGGCAAAGTCTGCCCCGCTAAACCGCATGGCCGCGCGCGGTTCAGGTATCGGCGCGCGTCTCTTTGGGCCGGGCGCATAGCGACCATAAACGTCCTTCACCGTCGTTTCCACTTCTTCTGTGCTCAAAGGGGGCTGGCAGTTCGCCACGTTCCAGGCGTGGGCAATAGATAACGCGGCGCCCAAATCCACATCGGCCTTGCGCAAACCACCAGCGATACTGACCAAATGGTCGTGGCGATAGCCGGGTGTGGAGACGGCTGTCAGGCGTTCGGCCAGCGGTGGGATGGGTTGGGTTTGGGGGATGATGTGGCTGCCGTGCCCATCGCCTGCTGTAAGAAGCCAGAGAGGAATGGGGGCCAGGCGCATCCCTTCTGTGAGGGTTGTAGCATCCCAGGCATATCGCCTCCCGCTAGCGTGGAGGCTGGGCGCGGCCACTATGTAGCCGCCATCTCCCTTTAGGTCAAGCCCCGCCCCCACCTTACCTGACTTCAGTCCCCCGGCTGGGCACGTGAAGATGTAATGTGCGCCCCCGCCGCCCGTAATGGCCTTCGCTGTTGGCGGGAGTGGGCCATGCTTGCGCACCAGGTCGGCCAGGGTCTTGTCACCGCCGTTGCGCGGGTCAACATCCAGGACGGCCAGGCCGCTCACCTTGCCCGTCGCGAGGCCAACGTTCGCATCAGGCCAGCGTGCCCACCAGCGTTTGATTGACGCCTCGCCGGTTGTGGCGTCCTTCACACCGTTGGCCGTGCGCGGATGCTTGCCTACCCCTTCACAGGCTGCTTTGCGACAGGAGCAACCCGCACCCGTTGGCGTGTGCAAAGGCAAGATGGGCCAACCCAGGCGCGCGTAACTCAGGGCTGCGACCAGGTTCTCGCTCACGACATCCCCCAGAAAGCCAACTGCTGCATCTCCGGCTCGCCAAGCCGAACCGTCTGCCAGCGATGGAGAGGGCAGGCCAATTGCCTCTCAAAGCCCGAATGCTCTATCTCAAAGGCGTAGCGCTGGAAGTCGGCCAGGCTGACGGAGTAAGTCTTGCCCGATTCGCTGTCGGCGACTCGCAGCAAGTGGACGCCTGCACGCCGGGCTTCTTCAATGGCGGACACGGCCCAACAGATGGCAGGTGGTCGCCGGAGAAGGTGTCTGCTACCCACGATGGCCTTTGAGAGAATGTCGCCGAAGATTGTGCCCACGACGCGCTCGCCAACACGAACGACTTGACGCGGCGCGGTGTTCGTGGTATAGATAGGTTGAGACGTGCGCTCCCCAGCGCCGTTGCCCCGCCCGCCGCTGCCAACGGCGGGCCATTGTTTTTCAGGCATGATACGCCTCCATGACCCGCTGCTCACCCATATCGCCTTTGGGCTGCAATAGTCGCTTGCGCTTCAACTCACTACGCACAATGTGCCGTACCTGGCTAGGCACACTACGCATTTCAGACTCGGAAAGTCTGAAAAGCGCGGTGAATTCCTCCGCTGCTAGATAGACCTTAACTTGCTCCATCTCATTCACCTCCTGGAAAACAAAACTGGTGGGTATCTATACCCACCAGTTAAGCATTCGGCGAATTCTCGGTCAACGTTCGGCGAATCGGCGAATTAGTCTTTTCTCCCCCAAAGTCCTTTGTTCCGTCTGTATTTTACAACGGTAGGGTAAACCTCGCGAAGTCGGCTTGCTTTAGTGCCTACCGCTTTGGTGTTCGGCAAACCGAATCTATCTGCCATTTCACTTGAGGGCGTGTCTGCGTTCCACGCGCGGACGAACTCGCGCGCCTCAACCCCCTGGATTGTTGCCAGCGGGTCAGAATCCAGGGCGGACGTGTTCTGCCCGGTCGCTGGTTGCTCAACCCCCTGCCCCTTCTTTGCCTGCCACTCCTCCCACGCCTTGCCCCAATGTGGACCCGTTAGGTGGATGAACTCCATAGTCTCCTTGACCTTCTCAGTCAGTCGCACGAACTCTTGGTGACGTGCGGCTTCGTCTTCTGGCAATGTGCCGGTTTCTAGAGCATGGTGTGCCCCGCGTCCGATGGCGGTTGAACTGGCTGTCACCCTCACGCGCGGCGCGCCCGTTTCGCTGACGCGCTCGGTTTCCGGCCATCTTTCCCCAATCGCGCGCAGTAACTCCTTATAGCATCCGTCCACCCGTTCGGCGTCATCTCCTCGTGTTCGCACAGCGCGCAATTCTACCCCGTGTTGTATTGGGATGATAGTGATTTCTGTCCCCCCGCTCAGGTGACGGAAGAAGTTGTGGTTCTCTGCGACCTTGTAGTGTATCGCCATCCACAATATTCCGTTCGGTTGGTCATCCTTGCGCACCACGAAAGCCCACGCCACAGATTCACTTATTTGCATCTTATAGCCTGCTTGGAGCCACGTCGCCACCTCCAACGGTGTTGCTCTCAGTACAAGTATGTCGTCATAATCTGAGACTGCCCCCACGCTTATCTGTGTCCTCGGCGCAGCCGCGGCCCCACGCTCCATAATGGCTTTGAGTACGGCGTCAAACTGTCCTTCTACGTCATCGCCCACGAGCCAGCGCCGTACCTGTGTGCCTCCCCCTGGCATGGGGATAGTCTCAAAATGCAAGGTGGCAACGGGTCCCGTCTTGCGCCCGCCTGTTGTCTCAATAATGGGCGCCTCCAACTTGCCGTCATGCCAGCCGCCCGATAGGCTCAGCGATACAACGAAATCGCGTTCGCCAGTCGTCATGCCCACCCGTCTCAGCACACTACTCATCCAGGCTTGTGCCTCGGCTAGTGCCATCTCCGTCTCGCTGATAATCTGAGCCACTGCATCACCTCCCAACGAAAAAGCCGCCTGTGTACTCATGCGGGCTTCTCACCGCGCATTTGACGCAGACGGCTTGGAGGTGCTATACTGCCTCTGCCAAAGCCGTCTGCTCCGGCTTGGCCGCGTCGGGGGTGTTAGCACACCGCCCGACTTCTTTATGTGGTTATTCTAGCACGCGCGTTCGCAGGATGCAAGCCCGCCCAACCATCCCCCGCGCGTGGGGAGACGCTCTTCCCTTTTTATGTCCCGTGCCGTCCCGTCCAACCATCCCCCGCGCGTGGGGAGACGGCTTTCCCGCACGGCAGTAGCCCGCGGGACTTAGGGTATGGACAATGGCCCAGGCAGCCCACGCCATACCCTAAGCCCGTTCAGGTAAAGATTTTGCCTTGTAGCCCCTCAATCGCCCGTCCTGGGGCTTCCTACGGCCTCTACAGGGCTTCCTATGACATTCCGCTCAAACCACCAAGCCCGCTCGGCCGTCTCGGTCGTAGGGTTGGCAGGCTCACGGTGCTCGCAGGAGCAGCAGCCGCCATAACCCGCGTGTACTCCCCTGGATTCGGGGTCGGGCTTGTGCAGGCCGCACGTCTCCTGTCGCAAGCCCAGTTCGCAGCCGAAAGCCCACTTGCTCTCGCTCATCGTTCTCCTTCCTGATATCGCGCCGTAGCCTGGTGTCCGGCGCGTTGACTACAGCATGTTATCTACCGCGCCGTGCTTGCGGTGTGCTTCCTCAAGGTCTTCTTCCACCAGGGCGAGGTAGCGGCGCAGGATGGTCAAGTCAGAGTGCCCCATGAGTTGCTGCAAGGCATAGATGTTCATGCCCGCGCGCAGGCTCCATAGGGCACAGGTGCGGCGGAAGGTGTGCGGGGTGCAATGCTTCACACCGGCTTTCTCCCCCAACAGGCGCAACCGATAGTGAAAGGCGTCATAATCCCACCGCTCGCCCGTGTCCTCTCTGACCCACAAAGGCGCAGCGGGCAGCACGTCGCCCCGCGCGATGATGTAGCGCAACAGCGCCCTACGCGCCTTTGCGCCCAGAAACGTGACCCTATCCTTGCGCCCCTTGCCCTGCCGAACCCTCACCGCGCCGGTCTTCACGTCCAGGTCGCCCACGTCCAGGGCTAAGAACTCAGAGGCG
>JADYZS010000322.1 GCA_020853075.1 Anaerolineae bacterium
CGCAGGGCTTCTGGGATGATGGTTTCCAGGAGAAAGGCTTGGAAATCCACAAAGCGCTTGCGCAGAAAGGTCTGCCCGTACTTGTAACCATCGGCCACGCTCAGGCCAGCAAAGAGCTGTAAGGCCCCCTGACGCTGGTAGCGAGGCGATACCAGGAGCGACTGCCCGGTTTGGGCTGGTCGTGGCGTTTCTGCCAATTGGCGGGCCTGGATGGAGGTTTTCTCATCCCCACAGACCACCCAGATACCCTGTTTCAGCAGCGCTTTGGCCTCCTGGTACAACTGCAGGACGGGGCGAGCTCTTTCTAGGAAAGAACTTACGCAATCCTGTACTTAGCGATCAGGGGTGACGGTGGGGAGCGGGAAGGAGAGTCGCGGGCGGCGGGTCGGCTTGGGCGTCGGCGTCGCCGTGGGCGGCGCGATCTCCATCTCCACAAAGTGCGCGCTCACCGGGCCCCAATGGCCGTCAGCATCCTGCCCGCGCACGAAAACAAGGTGCCAGCCGGGAGGCGCGCTCTGCACAGAAATAGAGCCCCCTACCACCTCTATCACCTCGTCAAACGCGCCGTCCGCCGCGCCCAGGGCGATAGGCGTGCCTCCGGCCCAGGGCGGCGTATCCACGTAAGCCTCCGCCGCGGCGATGAGGCTGTCGCCGTTAGCCGTGTCGCTGATGGTGGCGCTGATCGTGAGGAAAAGCCCCGGTGCCGTGGACACGCTGCGGAGATTCACGGCATCAGGCCCGCGCGCGAGCAGATATGGCGTGCGGGCGACCTTCGCCGCGTAAAGGAGCGCAGGGAAGTTGTCGCGCCACATCTGCGCCAGGTCATTGTACGGCTGGAAGAAGGTTTCACCCAGTTCAAAGGTAAAGCCTGGGATGCCCAGTTCGCCGTAGGCCCAATCATCCGTGGTGCCGCTGGTGTAGTAGAGACATACACTGGGCTGGCACGAGTAGTAATTGTTATACCCGGCGAATTTGTCTCCCAGCCGTTTCAGGTCGGCCATGTTCGGTGCGAGGTCTGTGGTGAATCCCCAGGGCCACAGCACCAATCTGCCGTAACTGTGGAGCGAGATCATGATGCCCTGCGTGGTGTCTGGCGCAGGGTCCGGCAGGTTGGGGCCGCGCTGGTCGGCAAAGAGGGTGCGCATCAAGGACTCTAACGCCTGTTCCTCCGGCTCCGAGGCAGCAGAAGGGCCGGCATAGATCGGCGCGCAGGGGTTATAGGAGGCCCCCACAGTTCTCCAGGCGAAACTGGCGTTGCGGTTGAGATCGGTGCCATACTGATTAGACTCGTTGGGCGGAGTGAGACAGAAACCGCCGTTGGTATTGTTGACGTTCTTGCGTTGATAGTAACCTTGCTCGGCCAGGACGCGGCCATCGGGGTTAGTAACCGGCGCGACCCAGATCTCGTGCCAGTCCAGCAGCCAGGTCGCCTCCGGATCGTTGCCGTAGCCCTCTGCCAGATATTTGACGAAGTTGAGCGCGATCTCGGTGGTGCTCAACTCGCGGGCGTGGATGGCAGCCATCAGGAAGAAGACGGGCTTAGGCCCCGGAATGAAACGGTTCGTCAGGCGCAACGCCCACAGGTCGTGGCCGCTGGCCTGATCCTGGGTTTTCCGCCAACTGTCACCGTAATCCACCCGTTGGGCCAGGGTTGGATAGCGGGTAGCCACCTGTTGCAGATAGGCGGTCACTTCCTCCACCGTGCGATAACCGCCACGATAGGTGTCGGTGCGGTAGTGCGCCAGCGCCTCGTTCTGCCGGTCATCGGGCACAACCCGGTAGCCCCGGTCTTGCAGCATCGCGCGCTCTTTGCCGTTGGTGAGGGCCAGCAGGTAATCGGGCCCGCGCGCTTCCAGCAGGTCCAGGCCGAGGGTCAGGAGCACCTCCTCTTGTGCTTTGTCTTTCACATAGATGCGAACGATCTGGGCGTCGGCAGATAGGCCGTCCTGCGGCAGAGGCGCGGTCAGAGAGCGGCCAGGTGCCACGATAGTCCCCAGAATAATCAGGAGTAGGACTAAAGACAGGCGACGAGTCATCATGAACTTCCTCAAGCGACGACGTATCTGTCCGGCATTGTAGCAGATTCGGAAGGTGTTGGCAATTCACTTGCACAAAAGTTTTGCCTAAACCTGGATCTTATGGTACTCTTGGGATAGTTAGATGCCCCTGTAGCTCAGTGGATAGAGCAGTGGCCTCCGGAGCCATGTGCGGGCGTTCGAGTCGCCCCAGGGGCACAGTACTATTTCTAGGGGTAGAGCAGGCACAGAACACAACCTATTGTGGCTTGATGTGCTAGCCCCAACTCTATCGTGACGCCTCCCTGACTTCCCCTGAAGCGCAAAACGTAAGTAAACTGCAAGGTATCACCTCTCACCGCGTGCGCATGTCCCTCGTTGCCTTGAGCCCGCGCAGGCCCGCCAGCGGTCTCGCGCCCGTAGGAGGGCAAATGTCCCAATCGGCAATTTGGGCCGCATGGCAGGAACGTCCTGACCATGCCCGTCGTCTTAACAGTTGGATACCCACTGTGATAAAGAAAGGTTTCCTGCTAACCGCATAACAGGAGGTGAACGATGGTGAAGACACCTCACGCACGGAGGGCGACGAAGTATCTTGGAATCGGCCTCCTTGTCTTGTTTCTGGTGGCACTGCTGGCCGTGGCCTGCGTGTCGCAGAAGAGCCCCGTGCCGCCTGCGCGCCAGGTCGCCACTTCTCCCCCGCTCCCCTCTCAGCCTCGCAATCTCTCGGAGTCCACGCCCGCACCATCTGCTCCCCCACCTGACGCGTTGGCCGTCGTCGCGACGACAGCCCACGCTATGGCTCACCCGGAAACGCCGGCAACGGTAGGCCCTGGGGGCTATTCTACCCTCATGGTAGTCCGCGATACCGCGGTGGCGGTGCGTGCGACAGCCTCGCCTTTTCCCACGGCAGGCCCGCCCACCGTGCAACCCGGCCAACCGGCCCGTGTCTTTGCCCAACGCGGGGGCCTTTCCCTTCGTCTGGAAGTGACTAAAGATACCTACCTGGCCGGAGAAGGTGGTCGCGCGGAGATTGCACTATCCAACGATGGCCCGGAGAC
>JADYZS010000323.1 GCA_020853075.1 Anaerolineae bacterium
CGTCCTCAGCCAAATCGGCTTATCTACCGACTTGTATGCCGCCTATGTTTTAGTGTTGGAGGTCGTATTTGTATCGTTATTCTGCATGCCAGCGGTGGTTATCTTCTGGCGAAAACACGCCGATAAAATGAGCACCTTTGTTTCGTTTATGCTCATAATAGAAGGCCTATTCAGTACGCCTATCACCATCTCACTGATAACGATGCAGACCCTATGGCGTTATCCTGTCAGCATCTTCATAGGTCTTGGCCCTGCGCTCCTCGTCTTCTTCGCCTATCTCTTCCCGGATGGGCGGTTCGTTCCCCGCTGGACACGCTGGCCGGCTATCATCTGCGGATCGTTACTTCCGCTGGGGTTCGTTGCCTCTTCTATCTCTCCAACCATGCCGGTAAAATACTTCTATCTGGTTCTAGTACCGCTTCTTCTCGGCAACAGCCCCTTCGCTGTATACGCGCAATTCTACCGCTATAGCCGCGTTTCCAATACCGTGCAGAGGCAGCAGACGAAGTGGGTATTGCTCGGTTTGCTGGCATCAGCCCTGGGCATGTTGGCCCTAATCTTTCCATTGTTAATCTATCCGGCGGTACTCGAACCCGGCCGTGCGCATGTACTCTATATCTTATTCAGCGCGCCTGTCACCATCCTCTCCTTGGGTGTGATTCCGCTATCAATCAGTCTCTCCATCCTCCGCTACCGCCTATGGGACATTGATATCATCATCCGCCGCACATTGGTCTATAGCCTGCTGACGGCACTCCTTGCACTGGTCTATTTCAGCAGCATTGTGCTCCTGCAGAATCTCTTCGCAGCGTTCAGTGGTCAACGGTCGGAACTCACCATCGTCGCTTCTACCCTGGCGATTGCCGCGCTCTTCACGCCTCTGCGCCGCCGCGTGCAGGATGGCATAGACCGTCGTTTCTACCGCCGCAAGTACGACGCCGCCAAGACCCTCGCGACCTTCAGCGCGACGGTGCGCGACGAGACCAACCTGGATAACCTGACCGGCGAGTTGCTGGCCGTCGTCCAGGAGACGATGCAGCCGGAGCACGTGAGCCTGTGGTTGAGGAAAGAAGAGGTAAAACGTAAGGCGTAAAACGTAAAAGGCAATTACGTATTATTCCCCGTAACGCTTTCCGTAACGGTTCGCAGACGGATGCGGTATAATATGGGAGAGGAAAGGTAAGACAATGTCAAGAGAAGCGCGCTGCCAGCCCCAAGCGCGCACATTCTATATCCTCAGGAGGATGGTCGTATGTTGGCTAACATTCTCGGTCTGTTCGTGCTCATCGCCCTCGTGGTGCTCTTCGCCTGGCTCGCAACGCGGGCCTGGCGAGCCCGCAACGCGATCCTGAAATGGGTCGGCGTCGTCCTGGCAGGATTGCTCACCCTGCTCCTCGTGCTGGTGACCGTGGTCGCCGCACGGGGCCTCGTGATCCTCTACCAGCCGCGCGGCGGCCCCACTCCCGACCTCCAGATTGCCGGAACGCCGGAGCAAATCGCGCGTGGCCAACACATCGCCTCTACCTTATGCGCGGGCTGTCATAGCACCACGGGTGACGTGCCCCTGGATGGCAGTAATGTGAACCTGAGCGATGACGCCGGCCTCCCCTTGGGAACCATCTTTGCGCCTAACCTGACCCCGGCGGGGCGGCTGAAGAACGTATCTAACGGGCAGATTTGGCGCATCTTCCGTTACGGTGTCAATCCGGACGGGCGACAGATAGGTATGCCCGCCATTAACTTCAAGAACCTGAGTGATGAAGACCTGCTGGCCGTCATCGCCTATTTGCGCAGCCAACCGGCTATAGAACATGATACCCCTCCACTCAGTCCCTCGCTGCTGCTGGCGGCCTTCGTGGGCGCCGACATGTTCCGGCTCAGCTTCGCGCCGGTGACCGGGCCGGTCGTCGCGCCGCCCAAGGCCGCAACCGCAGAATACGGCCAATATATCGTCAGTTACAACGACTGCCGCGATTGCCACGGCGCGAACCTGGATGGGCGTCCCACCGGCCCGGTGCCGCCCGGCCCGAACTTGCGGGTGGTCAAAGGGTGGACGCAGGAGCAGTTCATCACGACCATGCGCACCGGCGTTGATCCCTCCGGCCACGAACTGATGCCGCCCATGCCGTGGAAGCAGATCGGCAGGATGGACGACGTGGAGTTGGCCGCGCTGTACCAGTATCTGTACAACCTGCCGCCCCTGCCGGGTAAATAAGCATATAAAGCATATAAATATAAAGAGGAGGATAGAACGATGTATCGTTGGCTGATATTCCTGCACGTGCTGGGTGCTTTTGGATTCCTGCTCGCGCATGGCAGTTCTGCGGGCGCCTCCTTCCGGCTGCGCAGCGAGCGCAGCGTGGAACGGATCCGCGCCTTCATTGAGTTGTCAACCGCTTCCCAGGGCGTGGCGTATGGCTCCCTCGGTCTCCTGCTTCTCAGCGGCATCCTGACCGGGTTCATAGGCCGTTGGTGGGGCAAGGGCTGGATCTGGGCCGCGCTGGTGCTGTTTGTCATGATGGGGACGGCCATGTCCTTCCTGGGCCGAGAGCACCATAACCGGATCAGAAAGGTGGTCGGCCTACCGTATTATATAGGGAGTAAAGAGCAGCCGCCTCTACCACCGGCCAGCGCCGAAGAGATTGGGGCCACCCTTGCCCTGGGTCGCCCCATGCTCCTCACCGTGATCGGGTTTGGCGGCTTGGTCATCATCCTCTGGCTGATGATGTTCAAGCCATTCTAGCGAAAGGCAGCAAGAGCTGTTGGCTGGCCCGGCAACGTGGAGACGCTGAATCTCGCTGCCGCGGAAGTGAAGAGCGAGCCCGACGATTCAATCGGGCTCGCCGCCCGCCAGCTGGTGCGTGAACTGGGCGTGATGCCGCTGGCCCCGCAGTGGCGCGCGCTCGGTAAACCCCACGCCGAATGGGAGCGGAGCGATGGTTGAACAGGCGCATCTTGAGGAGCCTACCATGAATGAGGATCGGGCACCGACGTTCACGCGTCTCCGTGGCCCCTGGCTTGCCATCGCCCGCGCGGCCTGGGCCTTCGTGGCCCTGGTTGCCCTGGGTGTGTTCCTTGCCTCGGTCCCGGCCTATCTGCAACAACTCGGCCAGGTTACCGCGCCTGAACGCCAAACCTACTCGGCAGCGATTCCCCCGCCAGCAATAGAACTCGCCGTGGATGTGGCGACCATGGTGATCTCTTGGTTAACATCGCTCTTGTGCTATGCCCTGGCTGTATTCATCTTCCGGCGCAGATTAGACGATGGGATGGCGTTTCTCGTCTCTGCCTTCCTGTTAGTATTTGGGACCGCGATGACCGGCCCTATTGAAATTCTGGCCCAGTCAATAGAGGCCGCCTGGGTGCAATACGTTTACTTTGTTCAATCGTTGCTGCTGATATTCTTTTTTTCCTATCTCCTCTATCTCTTCCCGGACGGGCGCTTTGTCCCCCGCTGGACACGTTGGCTGGCGCTGATCTTGCTCCCTATAGTGGTCGGCGGTCTGATTTCTGACATCATCACCCTGGATAGCCTGGTCAGCCCCTCGCCCATCAGTACCGTTGTGTTCATCCTTTCGGTATTCACGGCCATGGGAACTCAGGTTTATCGCTACACTCGCATATCCACTCCAGCGCAGCGCCAACAGACCAAGTGGGCAGTCGCTGGCATCATAGGCTATATGGCGACTATCTCGGTGAGCAGTGTGCCGTACTACTATCTACTCGGCAATCCCGAAAGTTTGCAAGGCCCTCTACGGCTGTTTCTGGCTACCACGGGCCGTATCTTATGGCTGTTTGGACAGGCGATCATACCGGTCTCGCTGGCCGTCGCCATCCTGCGCTACCGGCTGTGGGACATTGATGTCATCGTCCGCCGGACGTTGGTGTATTCGGTACTGACGGCGTTCCTCGCGCTCGTCTATTTCGGCAGCATCGTGCTCCTGCAAAGCCTCTTCGCGGCGTTCAGTGGTCAACGGTCGGAACTCGCCATCGTCGCTTCTACTCTGGCGATTGCTGCCCTCTTCACCCCCTTGCGCCGCCGTATCCAGGATGCCATTGACCGCCGCTTCTATCGCCGCAAGTACGACGCGGCCAAGACCCTGGCCGCCTTCAGCGCCACCGTGCGCGATGAGACCAACCTGGATAACCTGACCGGTGAACTGCTGGCGATTGTCCAGGAGACGATGCAGCCGGAGCACGTGAGTTTATGGGTGAAGGCGGAGGGCATAAAACGTAAAGCGTAAAACGTAATCACGCTTTACTTTTTACGATTTACTCTTTACTCTTTACTCCTCACCCCTACGCAGGAGGTGGCACATGACATACGACGAATGGGAGCAAACAGTTCCAGAGGCGATCAAGGATGATTCGCTATGGAAAATGACTGCTTACCGCCTGGCCCTGTTCGCAGCCGATCTGGGATGGCACGACGCTACGAAACTGGCAAAAGACCATCGTACGATTGGTCTGTCGGATCAGCTATATCGGGCACTCGGCTCAGTCAGCGCCAATCTGGCAGAAGGCTACTCCCGCGGCACAGGTAAGGACAGGGCCCGCTTCTACGAGTATGACTTGGGTTCGGCCCGAGAGGGCCGGGATTGGTACTACAAGGGCCGCCATGTCCTCGGCGAAACCATTGTCCAGCACCGCCTGCAACTCCTTACCGAAGTAATCAGGCTATTACTGACCATGGTTCCTCAGCAGCGTCAGCGTATGCTCCGTGAAGAGCGCATCGCCTACGAGGCCGGTGCGGAACAATCCTACGCAGAAACGGTTTTGGACAGTGAGCAGGATATAGCGTGACATCTCTTACGTTTTACCCTTTACGTTTTATTCATCCCGTAACGCTTTCCGTAATGATTTGCAGACGGAACCTGTATATGATAGAGGCGAGGAATTGAAATGACCACGCTCATACGCAACTTCTGGCAGTCTCTGATTGGACAAAGCAAGCCTGCACCGCAGGCGACGGTGATGCCTGTCGTGCAGAGGCCGCGGCTGCCACCGAAGCCATCGCACGAGATCGCGCCCAACGACCCCCTCGTCGCCTACTTCCAGAACGCTCGTGGCTCGGTTGAAGTGGACAGGATCAACCTGGACTCGCCCGCAGTGCGGGCCCTCAAAGCAGCCGGCGTGAGGATGACCGTGCCGCTGGTCAGCCAGGGTGACCTCCTCGGCCTCCTCAACCTGGGCCCGCGCCTGAGCGAGCAGGATTATTCTTCAGACGACCGCGGGCTCCTTAACAACCTGGCAAGCCAGGCCGCGCCCGCCTTGCGCGTGGCCCAGCTCGTGCGCCAACAACAGTTAGAACTCCAGGCCCGCGAGCGATTGGAGCAGGAACTGCGCGTCGCCCGTCTCATCCAACAGACCCTCCTGCCCAAAGAACTCCCCTCATTGCCCGGTTGGCATGTCTCCGCCTATTACCGGCCGGCGCGCGCCGTCGGCGGCGACTTCTACGATTTTCTCTATCTGCCCGATGGTCGCCTGGGCCTCGTCGTCGGCGACGTGACCGACAAAGGCGTGCCCGCCGCCCTCGTCATGGCGACCACCCGCGCCATCCTGCGCTCCGCCGCGCAACGGTGGGACGCGCCCGGCCGGGTCTTGGAGCAAGCCAACGACCTGCTCCATCCCGATATCCCGCCTAAGATGTTCGTCACCTGCCTCTACGCCATACTGGACCCGCAGAATGGCCGGCTGCGCTATGCCAATGCAGGCCACGACGTCCCCTATTGCCGGAGCAGCAGCGAGGTGAAAGAACTGCGCGCTACCGGCATGCCCCTCGGCTTGATGCCCGGCATGAGTTACGAGGAGAAAGAAGCCATCCTGGCACCGGGCGAGAGCGTCCTCTTCTACAGCGATGGCCTGGTGGAGGCGCATAACCCCCAACGCGCCATGTTTAGTTTCCCATACTTGCGCACGTTGGTAGAGAGACACACCGGCGGTGCGACGCTGATTGACTTCCTCCTGGCCGAACTGGCCGAATTTACCGGGGCGAATTGGGAACAGGAGGATGACGTCACCCTGGTCACGCTACAACGCGCGGACACGGGTCAGGCAGCGACTGACTCCTCCCAACCAGGCCACGCGATCCGAGATAAGGAGTGGCGGACACTGGCAGAGTTCACGCTGCCCAGCGAGGCGGGCAACGAACGCCTCGCGATGAAAGAGGTCACCGCCGCCGTGCAAGATCTGGGTCTCCCTCCGGCGCGCCTGGAACGCCTCAAGACCGCCGTGGCCGAGGCCACGATGAACGCCATGGAGCACGGCAACCAGAACCGGCCAGAACTGCCGGTGGGTATCCAACTTCTCGCCTCGGAAACGGTCCTGGCCGTGCGCGTCACCGACCAGGGCGGCGGCCAGCCCATCCCCGACCCCCATGCGCCCGACCTGGAAGCCAAACTGGCCGGTCTGCAATCGCCCAGGGGGTGGGGGCTCTTTCTGATTGAAAAGATGGTGGACGAGATGCACGTTATCCGTGACGGAGGCCACCACACCCTTGAGTTGATCATGTATCTGGGAGGAGACAACAATGCCAGCGCAAAGCTTTGAGGCCAGGGTTCGCCGCCAGGGAGGCATCGCCATCGTTGACCTGCACGGCGAGATAAACTCTTTCGCCGATGAAGGCCTGAGCACCGCTTATGCCGAAGCCAGCAGCCAGAACCCTGCTGCCATCCTGCTCAACTTCGCAGGTGTGGACTACATCAACAGCACCGGCATCGCCTTGATCGTCGGCCTTCTGGCGCAGGCGCGCAAGTCGGGGCGACGCCTCCTCACCAGCGGCCTGAGCAGTCACTACGTGGAGATCTTTCAGATCACCCGCCTTGCCGACTTCATGAGTATTTTCTCAGATGAAGCCAGCGCCCTGGCGAGCGTGCCCACGCCCGCCAGTTGAACGATCAATCCACCATAAAACCAGAAAGGTCAGGAGGAAACCCGTGTTGCAAGCGAAGGTCATCACCAACGTGCGGAAGATGAGCGATAAAGCCAGCATCGTGGACATTCACGGCGAGGTGAACGCCGCTGCCGAGAACTCGCTCATGAGTGCGTTTAACCAGGCCAGCGCGAGCCACGCTCGCGCCGTCGTTCTAAATTTCAGAGGGCTGGAATACATGAACAGTTCCGGCATCGGCCTCCTGGTGACGCTCCTCATCCGGGCCAACCGCCAGGGACAAAAGGTAATGGCGACCGGCCTGAGCGATCACTACCGGCAGATCTTTGAATTGACGCGGCTGAACGAGGCGATCCACATCTACGATACCGAAGCCCAGGCCCTGGCCGCAGCGAACGCGATGTGATAACAAGAGGAGAAAGCCATGACCACCTCATCCAGCCAACCCAACGAGGGGAAACCGCGCGACGCCACCTATTGGGCGCAGCCCGTTTCCAGACTGAAAGTATCGGGGGTCCCATCGGAGGCTATCAACCTGAACGTGGATGGCCGCAGGGTTATGAGTCCGCTGCAAGGCTTCGGCCAGATGTGGCAGAAGAACTACCGGATTCGCCTGGCCGGAACCAAGTCCATCCCCGCCGAAGTCATCAAGACCTGGAAGGAGAACTTCCAAAAGTTCTGGCCGCCCGGTAACCGTTTCTATGCTCCGCTGACCAGCATCTCCCCCGGCGAGGTGGCAGTTCTCAACCTTTCCGGGCCAGGCGGCATCAAACTCTCCACAGGCATCATGGTCATCTATGCCGATGACGAATCCTTCACCTTTATGACGCCGGAGGGTCACATGTTCTCCGGCTGGATCACCTTCAGCGCCCACACAGAGGACAGCCACACCGTTGCCCAGGCCCAGGTCCTCATCCGGGCCAATGATCCGCTATACGAAATCGCCTTTCGCATGGGCGGTTCCAGGCAGGAAGACCAGTTCTGGGTGCAAACGCTCACATCCCTGGCAGCGCACTTCGGCGCTGAGGGAGAGGTGGAGATGCAGGCAACCTGTGTGGACCCGAAACTGCAATGGTCGCAGGCCAAGAACATCTGGCACAACGCCGCCATCCGCACCGTGCTCAACACGCCGGTGCGCCTGGCGCGCAGCCTATTCAGGCGCAATGCTATCAACACGAGATAATGACTCCATCAACTACTGCCGACGCCGTCGTCGTCGGCTCCGGCCCGAACGGTCTCGCCGCGGCCATCACCCTGGCGCTCGGGGGCTGCTCCGTCATCGTGCTGGAAGCAAAAGAGACCATCGGCGGGGGAAGCCGTTCTGCCGAGTTGACGCTGCCCGGCTTCATCCACGACGTCTGTTCAACCGCGCATCCCCTGGCAGTCGCGTCGCCCTTCTTCCGCACGCTGCCGCTGGCTGAACACGGCCTGGAATGGGTGCAACCCCCGGCTCCGCTGGCCCATCCGTTTGACGACGGCACCGCGTCTGTGCTGGAACGCTCCATTGAAGCGACAGGCGAGACCCTCGGCCCGGACGCGCAGGCCTACCGGCGGCTGCTGGAGCCTTTGGTGGCCGGTTGGGATGACCTGGCCGCCGACCTCCTCGGCCCTCTGCGTGTCCCGCGCCATCCTTTCTTGCTGGCCCGTTTCGGGCTTCATGCAATTCGCCCGGCGCGCGGTCTGGCGCAAAGCCTCTTCACGGGCGAACGCGCCCGCGCCTTCTTCGGTGGGATGTCGGGCCACTCCATGATGCCGTTGGAACAGCCGTTGACCGCGGCTTTCGGCCTCGTCCTGGGCGCGTCGGGCCATGCCGTCGGCTGGCCGGTTGCCCGCGGCGGCTCGCAGAAGATCGCCGACGCGTTGGCATCCTACCTGCGCTCCCTGGGCGGCGAGATCGTTACCGCCAAGCCTGTTGAGACGATGAAGGACCTGCCGCCCGCGCGCGCCATCCTCTTTGACGTGACGCCACGGCAACTCCTCCGCATTGCCGGCGACCGGCTCCCCGCCGGCTACCGGCGCAAACTGGCGGGCTACCGCTACGGCCCCGGCGTCTTCAAGATAGATTGGGCCCTGGACGGCCCGATTCCCTGGAGAGCCGCAGCATGTGCCCGCGCCGGGACGCTACACCTGGGCGGCACGCTGGCGGAGATCGCGGCCTCGGAGCGCGCCGTATGGCGAGGAGAGCATGCAGAAAGGCCCTACATCCTGCTGGTGCAGCAGAGCCTCTTTGACCCGACGCGCGCGCCGCAGGGGAAGCATACGGCCTGGGCCTACTGCCACGTCCCCCACGGCTCCACCTGCGACATGACCGGGCGGATAGAGGCCCAGGTTGAACGCTTCGCGCCGGGCTTCCGCGACCTGATCCTGGCCCGCAGTGTCCGTTCGGCAGCCGACATGGAGCAATACAACCCCAACTACGTCGGCGGCGACATCAACGGCGGCCTCCAGGATTTCCGGCAGCACTTCACGCGGCCCATGCTCCGCCTCGTGCCCTATTCAACCCCGGTCAAGGGCCTCTATATCTGCTCCTCCTCTACGCCGCCGGGCGGCGGCGTCCACGGTATGTGTGGCTACTTCGCCGCGCGCGCGGCCCTGAGAGACATCGCGTAGGCGAAGCCATATCCCCCTGCAAACAAACCCTAAGAACCTATCCTAAAAATACAGGGGTTTGATTTCTGGTCAGCGGAGAGGTAGCGGATTAGCGGATAACGGCTGTCTGCGAGGGGATTATCCGCTATTCCGCTACGCCGAAGGCATCC
>JADYZS010000324.1 GCA_020853075.1 Anaerolineae bacterium
CTCCCCAGTGGGGAGAGGGAGTGCACGCTCTTCAACCCTCTCCCCGGAGGGGAGAGGGTAGGGTGAGGGGAGATGATACTCCAGAAGTTTGCTCTCTATCGGAGTACCTACCCCTGTCAGCCACGGGGTTGGGGTGGGTGAGGGCCTGAACCAACACCGATGGAGGAGAGCCCATGAAGATCAAATGGTATGCGCACGCCGCCTTTCTTCTCGCCGGCGATGGGCTGCGCATCGTCACCGACCCCTACACGCCGGAAGCGATGGGCTTCGCCCCTATCACCGAAGCGGCGGACATCGTGATCCGGAGTTCGGCGGACGACCGCGGCCATTGCTACGCCGAGATGATCCGGGGCGAGCCGGTCGTTGTGACGGCGACCGAGATCGGAGAGAAGGGGATTACGGTGCGGGGTGTGACGATCACGGCCATCCCCGCCCAGGAGAGCCTTATCCACAAGGCCGCGCCCGCCGACAACGCCATGTACCGTTTCACTCTGGAAGGCATCCACATCGCGCACCTGGGCGACGTGGGCAACCGGCTGGCGGACGGGCAGTTGGCCGCGCTGGCCGGAATAGACGTGCTCTTTGCCCTGGCAGGTGGGCCGCCGACGATTGACCTGGACGACTTGAGCGATGCGATTGCCGTGCTCCGCCCGCGCGTCATTATCCCCATGCACTACCGGCTGCCCGGCAGCACCTTCAAGATGTTGCCGGTGACCGCTTTTACCTCTCGCTTCCCGCCAGAGGCGGTAGAGTGGTCGGATGGGCCGGAGGTTGAACTGACGCGGGCGGCTCTCACCGCAGGGCCGCGCGTGGTCGTGCTGAAGCCGAGCACGCTGCGAAAAGTGTAGAGACGAGACAACCAACCGGCTCGTCTCTACGCGGCTGAAGGGTTGGTTTGTCAAGGCTCAAGTCCCAGGCTCAGACGTGCCCGGCGACGGACTGCGCGACAAAGTTTCAATGCCTCGCGGGCCGTCGCCTTGTCAGCCGACTCACCGGGGTAGCGGAACTCAATAGCGAAAGCGGTCAGTGTGTCCGCAGGTGCGGGCGCAACGATTCCCACAACGGCTCAACAGGCAACAGCAAATCCAGCAAAGAAGGGAGGTTATGGGTTCTGCTGAAGGCGATAGCCTCCTCTTGCAGACGCGCCTTCAAGTATTTTTCTGCGCATTGTTGGGCATGGAAACAGGCAGCATCGTAATTGGGAGCTCTGCGGGCTCGCAACTCGCGCTGTGCAGTGGCAAAGTCGCCTTCTGCCTTCTGCACCCACTCAGCAACGAGGGGCTTCATAGAGGACTTTGCCTTTCTCAATGATTTCGCGGATAAAGAAGTCGTTCCACTCCAGGCGTTGTTGAATTTGCTGGGGGGTGCGCACCAGCAAATCCACCGCAAATGGCGGCTCTACCGCGGCCATGATTTCCAGGGATTTGCGATACCCCTTTCCCTCAAAAGGCAAGACGACCAGGAGATCCACATCCGAATCGGCGTCGGGCGTCCCATAGGCATACGATCCGAAGAGAATGACCCGCTCTGGCTGAAACTCCCGGACGATCCGCTCGCTCAATTGCAGGATCTCGTTCATCGCCACCATGCCATGCTCTCCATGTCGCCGTGATGATAGACTGAATTATCGCATCCCCAGTATGCCACAGTGGGCGGAGAGCGTCAACCCCAACCATAAAAAATGTAGAGACGAGCCGCTCGGCTCGTCTCTACACATCTGCCTGCGTTGTAGAGACGCAGCATGTTGCATCTCTACAATCACGACGTTTCTCGCCCTACTGCCAGGTCAGGACGAGTCGGATGAAGGGCGCGCCCGCTTCAAAGTGCCGCGCCTGGAAGTTGGTAGGCGAGCCGTTATCTCTGACCAGGAGCGCGAGGGCGTTGCCGTTAGCCCACCCCGCGCGACCCAACACCGCCCGCACTACGGCGGCGATGTCAGGGCTCCGGTACGTCTCGCCTCCCCTCCAGGAAGCGGGCGACCACGCTACCGCCTGCGCGGTGGCGGGCCGGAGATGGGGCTTGTTCCCGTCGCAGTCAAAGGGTGGCGCGTTGTCCTCCTCTGCGCCCGCGATTTGCAGCGCCAGCGCGCCGTCGCCGTTGGCCGCGGCCACGAACTCCAGGTGCGCCGCGACCAGCCTCTTCCCCGCGTGGGGCTGGACGTTCACGAAGCGGAGGCCTGCCACCATGTCCTCACCGGCGGCATCGCCCACCTTGACAGAAGAGGTAGTGCAGAAGGTGGGACGGCTATAGGCGTCGTCGGCTGCCGTGGCGATGACGTAGGTATCCACCACAGGCATAGACACCGGAGGCAGGGTCGGCGTAGGAGTCGGCGTCGCGGTGGACCCTCTGCGCTCGCCGGAACCGCCGTCATCGGCGGTGGGCGTCGGCGTCGCCGTAGGCTGCACCAGCGCAGGAACCGGCGCCAGGGTGATGCCGTACTTACCGCTGAGGTAGCCTTCTACGTTCTGGCGTTCCTGGGTGGTCAGGGTCTTAGTGTAGATGATGATCTCGGCGATGTCCGCGCTGATGTAGTTGCCGAAGAATCGCCCGATCTGCGCGCCGGCGTTGCCGGCCAGGAGGGTCGTGTTAGAGTCAGACCCCTTGCTAAAGCCGTTCTGGAGAATCTCTCTCCCCGACGTGGAGCGCACGACGGACCAGATTTGTCCGCTGGGCTGGTTGGCGGCGGCCACGTTGAAGTCGTTGTTGTATTGGGCCAGGGTGAAGATGCCGCTGGCGCGCCAACCGACGATGAGGTTGTAGTTGGTGGCGCTGGTGCCGCCGCCCAGGTAGTATTTGCTCCCTCCCGTCGTGGTGTTGGCATCCACGATGAAGATGGTGAAAGGCGTGTTGGCAAGCCAGGTGCCGTCGTAGGTCAGGTAGGTGCTGCTGGCGCCCACGAAGCGCACCGCGGGCTTGCCGTTCAGGATACCCGTCTTGAAGACCGGCCTGTTCTCCGCGCTGGCCTGAGAGGCGTCGTGGCCTGCGCCGCTGGCATCGGGCCAGGAGGCCACCGGGCTGCCGTCGCTGAGAACCAGGTCGTCGGCCCGGAGCCACAATTGCATACCGCTGAGGCTGTATGGCTGCCAGCCGGTGGGCGTCGGCGTCGGTGTGACGGTGGGCGACCAGGTTGGCGTGGGCGTCTTGGTCGGCGTGATCGTCCTGGTGGGCGTCACCGTCCGGGTCGGCGTCGTGGTTGGCGTCTCGGTGAAGGTCGGCGTCGTGGTCGGCGTCGGCGTAGGAGGCATAGTAACCGCGATGCCGTACTTATCGCCGAGGTACGCTTCCACCGCCAGGCGATCATCGGTGGTGAGGGTCTTGGTGTAGATGAGGATCTCGGCGATGTCCGCGCTGATGTAACTGCTGAAGAACTTGCCGATCTGCGCGCCGGCGTTGCCGGTCAGGAGCACGGTGTTACTGTCAGAACCCTTGCTCATGCCGTTCTGCCAGATCTGCCTGCCAGTGGTGGCACGGGAGATAGACCAGACCTGTCCCGTGATCAGGTTGGTAGCGGCGACGTTGAAGTCGTTGTTGTACTGGGCCAGGGTGAAGGCGCTCGCGTTCCGCCAGCCGACGATGAGGTTGGCGTTGGTGGCGCTGGTGCTGCCGCCCAGGTAATATCTGCCCGGCCCCGGCGTGGCGTTGGCATCCACCAGGAAGATGGTGAAGGGCGTGTTGGCGAGCCAGGAGCCGTCGTACGACATGAAGTTGCTGGCCGCGCCGTTGAAGCGCACCACGGGCTTGCCGTTGAGGATGCCCGCCTTGAAGGTAGGCCTATAATTGGAGGTCGCCTGAGAAGCGTGGTGGCCTGCGCCGCTGACGTCGGGCCAGGAGGCGACGGGGTTGCCGTCGCTCAGTTGCAGGGCATCGGCCTTGAGCCACAACTTCAGGCCGCCGATGGCCGATGGCTGCCAGCCGGAAGGTGTGGTCGTCGGCGTGGGGGTTGGCGTC
>JADYZS010000325.1 GCA_020853075.1 Anaerolineae bacterium
GACAGGTCTGTGTCGCTCAACACGGTTCCGGTCAGGTCTATCCCTGGACGCAGCGCGGCAGCCAGGCCGCTTGCTTCCGATAGATCGGCCCCACCTAACCGTGCATCCGTCAAATCCGCGCCGCTCAGGTTGGCGCGGTGCAGCACAGCACCCGCCAGGTTTGCCGCGCGCAGGCTTACGCCTGTGAGGTCGGCAAGGTTGAGCATGGCATTGCGCAGGTCAGCAGCATCCAGGCGAGCGCCCGCCAATTTAACCGAGGGGCCGAAGATACGATGCAGGTCGGCGCCGCTCAGATCGGCCTGCGAAAAGTCGGCCCGCCACAAAGTCGCCTGTCCCAGCCGCGCGTTCAACAGGCGGGCAGAGCGGGCCTGGGTGCGAAAGAAAGAGCCGCTACGCAGATCCGATTCCGACAGGTCCGCCCCCTCCAGGTTTGCCTCGCCGAAACCTACGCCGCGCAGGTCGGCCTTTTGCAGCGACGCGCGGGAGAGATCGGACTTCATAAACCGGGAACGATGCAGTTCCGCCCCGTCCAACTTCGCGCCGCGCAGGATGAGCCCCGGCGCATCAATCTGTGCCCGCAGCCGGTGCACCTCTACGCTGGAGAAATCGGGCGGTGCGGCTCCCTCTGCCGCGTATGCTTCGCGCAGCACACGCAGGAACTCTTCAGGGCTGACGACACGCATCATGCTCATGGCTCCCACTCTCCTCTACAACACCCGAAAGATGGGCTGCTGCAAGGCGTCGACAACAAGGATACGATGGGCTATGCCGTATTAAGTACAGTGTACAACTTTAGGCTGCAGACGGGAAGGTTAGGCGAGGCCAAAATGATGACCCATTCGGCGCATCTGCGCCTCCTTGCGAACCGAAAAGGCGAGAAAGTCGGCCCCCGGTAGGTTGACAAAAGGGCTATCTCGGCCCATGATGAGCCGGGCACAGCAGAACATCTGGCTTGTCGTCGTGCTAATCAGGTACAATTATGGCGCAGACCTGTAGGGGCTTGCGCAATCGGCGAAATTAGAGTAGAATAAAGGCGAGGCTTCCTCTCGTATTCGTAGCTTTCGCGGCCCGTCGTCAGACTCGCCGGCCGTCTCCTCACCATCCGCCGCTCGTACCAGGCCGCCCGGCAGCACGGAAGCCGTGTCCTGAGCCCGTTGCCCGTTGTGTCTCCTGTATCACATTCCACGCCCGCCTCAGGAGGGACGCACTATGCGCACGAAGCCAACAATCCTCTTGACCCTGTTCCTGGCTCTGTTGCTCCTTGCCGCCTGTGGCGGTGGCTCATCGGGGGGAGGGAAGGTCACCCCCGATAGCATCGGGTTGGATCTCATCCGCGCGGTGGCGGCTGGCGACACGACGAAGGCCGAGAAACTCCTGGTTGCCAACGCCGATGCCGACCTGAAAGGGAAAGTGCAAAACGCCATCCAGGTCTTGGGCCGCTACGACGTCTCGCAAATAGAGGTAGCCAGCAGCCGCGAGTGGACGCAAGACGCCACCGATAGACGGGTTGAGATTCGCTTCCAATTCAAGCCCAAAGGCACGGGAGCCGACGAGCCGATCAAGATCGGGCTGGTCACAATACGCACGGTCGCCAGCGGCGGGCTCCATTCCGTCGGCGACGTGATCCTGGATAGGCCCACGGAGTAAGAGCCGCAAGTTGAACCGGAAGGGTCACGAATTTGACCCCTTCGCTACTTTCTATTGGCTCATCTCATCGTATAGAATGAGCGATAGCTTGCGTCGCAGGCTCCCCAGGCAGTGCACACGGCGACGATCATCTATCTCCTCATCGTCTAGTCATTGCATTGATGCACTAAGCAAGAGCCCATTGCTAGCCATCGGATGGGCAGCAGGAAGGAGGTGTTCCGAGCACGATGCCGATCCCTTCGGGCTATGCTCAGCCCGGCTATCCACGATTCGTTAGTTCACGTCCAGGGAGGAACCGAAGGAGAAACCCATGGCTGAGAACAAGAATACCTTTAGCCGACGTTCTTTTTTGCGCAAGGTTGGTCAGGTCGGCGTCGGCCTTGCCGGAGCGAGCGTCCTCGCCGCCTGCGCTACCCCGACTCCTCAGGTCATCAAGGAAACGGTCGTAGTCAAAGAGACGGTCCAGGTTGAAAAACCTGTGGAGAAGGTGGTCAAAGAGACCGTCGTCGTTGCCAAGGAAGTAGGAGCCAAGAATATCCGCGTGACCGTCAACGCGAACTTCTTCCTTGAGCCGGACGCCTTTGAAGAGGCGAAGGTCTGGACCGTCCACGTGCCGGAATTCAACGCCACGCGCAAGGACATCAAGATCATCGTTGAGCCGGTATCGGGTGCAGAATATTACCCGAAAGTCCCCTTGATGGCCCAGTCCGGCGATATTCCCGACGTCCTCTGGGCCTCTGGCGGGAACATGGTCCCGTGGGCCATCGGCGGCATCCTGCTGGCGATTGACGACCTGGCCGCCAAGGATAAATTTGATCTCAGCGTCTATGACGAGACGGCTTTGAAGACGCTGCGCTACGAAACCAAGAGCCTGAAGCCCCTGGAAGGGCCGCTGTGGGGCCTGTCGCAACTCTTGAACCCCGGCCAGTCCACCCTCTACTGGAACGCCGATGTCTTCGCCGCCAAGGGGGTAGCTTTGCCCCAGGAAGGCAAGACGACCATAGACGATCTGGTCAGCATAGCGAAGCAGTTGACCCAGGATAAGACCGGCGACGGCAAGACCGATGTCTGGGGCATGATGTACACCACCGGCTACGGCCACAGCATCGGCAACGATTATTCTTACATCGCGCCCTTCGGTGGCGAGGTCATCACCCGCGATGGCACCAAGTGCGTCATCAACTCGCCCCAGGCAGTGCAGGGCTTCCAATTCTACTACGATCTCATCTGGACGCTGAAGGTCGCCCCGCCCCAGGATGTGACCCAGGCCCTGGGCAATTACAAAGAGATGCACATGAAGGGCCAGGTCGCCATGTACAAGAACGGGCCGTGGGGCGGTATGCACTTCCTCCTGATCCCGCCCAAGGGCAAGGATGGGCACGTAGAGGCGGGCGGCATCCCCTTCCCCAAGGGGCCGTCGGGCAAGAACGGCGCCCTCATCGGCCTGGAACCGTGGTCCATCGCCAAGGCGACGAAGTACCCGGCCGAAGCCTTTGAGGTGCTCAAGTGGATCACCGACAAGGAATCGGGCAAGATTCGCGCCAAGGGCACCATGCTGCCGCCGCTGCGCAAGGATGCCCAGCAGGACCCCGACATCCAGAAGAACGAGCTCATCTCCATGAACGTCAGGGCTGCGGCTGCCGCCGAACTCCCCTACTTCACCGCGAATGGGCGCGATACCGAAGTCAACCGACTCCTGGGCCAGGAGATGGCAGCCATTAACACGAACGCGGCGAAGCCAGACCAGGCCTTCTTTGATGCCCTCGCCAAGAAAGTTCAGGAAATCCTGGACAAACCGAGAGCGTAGGAGCACGCTAGGGCCGCAGCACCGAACTATCCATCGGAGAAACTCCGCGGCCACTCCAGTAGGGGCACGGCATGCCGTGCCCCAAC
>JADYZS010000326.1 GCA_020853075.1 Anaerolineae bacterium
CGCTGACCGCAGGGCTTGCGCTGGTGTTTCTGGCCGAATATCTGGATACTACGGTGCGTGACCGGGCCGAGGTGGAGGCGATGGGGCTGCGGGTGCTGGCCGAGGTGCCGCGCCAACGCAGGGGGCCTCGCCAATCTTCGCATTGATCCCCCAGATGAGTCGTGTAAGAAGAGGAGAGGATTGAGATGGAATTGATGGATTACATCAGGATTCTGCGCCGGCGCGGCTGGATCGTTATCGCGGTGGCTGTTCTGGCAGCGGTAGCCGCTTTTGGCTTCAGCAGGACACAAACTAAAATCTACCAGGCGACGGCGAAGTTGAACGTGGAGCCCGCGCGACCTGACTGGAGCCTGAGCAACACCCTCAAAGACCTGATGCGTTCCTACGTTGAGCGCATACGCTCCTTCGGGAATGCCGAGGATGTAATCACCCAGGCCCAGTTGGATATGTCGCCGGACACCTTTCTCTCTCACCTTAACGTGACGACCGACCCTTCCACATTTAGCATCCAGATAGATGCCCGTGACCGCGATCCTGAGGTCGCCATTTTGATGGCAAACACCACCGCCGATGTCTTTGTGAAAGACCGGGTGGATTGGAACAAGGAGATAGACAAACGCGACCGCATTGACGTCTCCGTGCGGGACTATGCACGCTACGCGTCTCTGTTCAAACCAAAGCCCAAGACCAACGCTCTCGCCGGTGGCATCCTGGGAGGCCTGGTTGGTGGGCTCATTCTTATCCTGCTGGTCTGGTTGGAGTCGGACATCTTGCGCCGGGCTGATGACACAGAGCGGCTGCTCAGCGTCCCCGTCCTCGGTACGATTCCAAGTGTCCCTCCTTCCCCAACATGGAGCCTGCGCTCTTTATTACCAGGCCGCGCCAGAAGCGCGCCCGCGACCGGTTCCGCCGCAGCCAGGGTGGTCCGGTCAAGCCGTTGAGTCAGTCTTCCTAAAGAGAGATGCTATGCCATCTGAACTGGTCACTATCACAGATCCCCGCTCTCCTGCCGCCGAAGCATACCGCGCTCTACGCACCAACCTGGAATTTGCCGGCCTGGAACGTCCCATCCGCACCCTGTTGGTGACTTCCCCTGGCCCGGAGGGAGGAAAGTCCGCGGTGCTGGCGAACCTGGCGGTGGTACTGGCCCAGGCAGGCAAACGGATTATCGTAGCCGATTGCGACTTGCGCCATCCGCGCCAGCACGAGATCTTCGGTCTCGCTAACAGCGCGGGGCTCACAACCGTTCTGCGGGACGATGCTCCGTTTTCTTCGCTGCCGTTGGCCGATGCGGGCGTGGCCGGGCTATCTGTTCTGACCAGCGGGCCGGTGCCGCCCAACCCCGCCGAGCTCCTCTCTCTGCCTCGCCTGGCTGAAGTGGTTTCCTCTTTGTCGGAGCGTGCCGACATGGTTCTGTTTGATGCGCCGCCGGTCGTGGTCGTGACCGATGCGGCGATCCTCGCTGCCAGGGTGGACGGCGTCCTATTGGCTATCAATGCTCGTGGGACAAAACGGGATCATGCGCTGCGCGCGAAAGAACTGCTGGAAAAAGTCAACGCTCGTTTGTTAGGTGCGGTGTTGAATAACGTTGAATTTGACGCCTCGTTGCGACGATACTACGCCTCCTGATTCATGTTCACAGATATTCATTGTCACATTCTGCCGGGGGTGGATGATGGGCCGGGGGAGATAGAAGGGTCTCTAGCGATGGCCGCCCAGGCCGTTGCGGATGGCACCGGCCAGATCGTCGCGACGCCCCACAACATGCACTGGCGGCCCGGTGCTCACCGGGAGCGGATGTCGGCCTTGGCCGCCCAGGTGCAGCAGGAACTAGACCAGCGTGGTTTGGCTCTCCGCATCGTAGTGGGAACGGAAGTCTATATCGCGCCCGATTTACCCGCCCGCCTGGACGACGGCCGCGCGTATACCATCAACGGTAGCCGTTACATCTTGGTGGAGTTGCCATTCACCTTCTGGCCCGATTTTTCCGAGGACGCGCTTTCCGCCTTGCAAGAGCGAGGTCTGGTGCCCATTTTGGCTCATGCCGAACGCTATACGACCCTCCAGCGGGACCCTGACCGGCTGCGACCGTTGGTGGAGCATGGCATCCTGGTACAGTTGACGGCGGGAAGCCTTCTGGGCGGATTTGGGCGCGAGGCGCAACGCGCGGCGCAGGTGCTTTTGGAACACAATCTGGCTCACGTCATCGCCTCGGATGGGCACAACACGACGTACCGTGTGCCGGTACTCTCTGCCACGCTGCCGCTGGCGGGGAAGATCGTAGGCCCAGAGGCGGCGCAGACTCTGGTTGAGTCGGTCCCTGCGGCCATCGTGGCAAATCAACCCGTGGCAATCGCCCCACCGCGGCCGGTGCTGAAGCAAAGGTCGTGGTTGGACCTGTAACGAAAGGCGGTCAGCATGAAAGGTTTGATCCTCAGCGGTGGGAAAGGGACTCGCCTTTATCCCCTCACCTATACCTCGGCCAAGCAACTGGTGCCGGTAGCAAACAAGCCGGTTCTCTTCCGCGTGATTGAGGCGATTCGCGACGCGGGTATCACCGATATCGGCATCGTCGTGGGTGACACCGCACCGGAGATACAGGCTGCCGTAGGGGATGGCTCCCGTTGGGGCGTGTGCGTCCAGTATATCCGCCAGGAAGCGCCGTTGGGTCTGGCCCACGCGGTCAAGATTAGCCGGAGTTACCTGGGAAATGACCGCTTCGTCATGTTCCTGGGCGACAATGTCATCCAGGGCGGCATCAGCAGCCTCATTCGCCAATTTGCCACGAGCGATTGGCATTGCCAGATCGTCCTCAAGGGGGTGACCGAGCCGCAACACTACGGTGTCGCCGAATTGGATGGCGATGGGCGCATCCTTCGTCTGGTGGAAAAGCCGCGCGAGCCTCGCTCTAACCTGGCGATGGTCGGCATCTACATGTTTGACCTCCACGTATTTGAGGCGGTAGATGCGATTCGTCCCTCCTGGCGCGGAGAGTTAGAAATCACCGATGCGATCCAGTATCTGGTGGAGCGCGGTTACCGGGTCTATCCTTACATTCATCGGGGGTGGTGGATTGACACCGGCAAGCCTGGCGACATGTTGGCGGCTAACTCTCTGGTTCTGGATGAGATGGAGCACTGCATTGAGGGCCTTGTGGATGCTGACTCTCGTGTGGAGGGGAAGGTCTCTATCGCGGCGGGCGCGCAGGTGATCAACAGCGTGATCCGTGGCCCCGCTATCATCGGCGAGGAGACGCGCATCGTCAACTCCTACATCGGCCCTTTTACCTCCATTTATCACCACACGACGATAGAATCCAGCGAGATAGAGCATTGTATTATCCTGGAGAACTGCCGTATCGTGGATCTGCCCGCGCGCCGGGAGGATAGCCTTATCGGGCGCAACGTAGTGATCGTGCGCTCGCCCATCAAGCCGCGGGCCTACAAGATGACTCTGGGCGATAACAGCCGCGTGGGCGTGCTGTGAATCTTTTTAACGTCCCCATTCGGTCGTAGGGGCGGTTCGCGAACCGCCCCTACGACTACCCTCCCCCG
>JADYZS010000327.1 GCA_020853075.1 Anaerolineae bacterium
CTTTCGGGCAGCCAGACGATCAGAGGGATGCGTTGGATTTCCTCAAAGTGGCACCAGCCCTTGTCCCGCAGGCCGCCGTGGCTCCCCAGCGTCTCGCCGTGATCCGCGGTCATGATGATGATCGTGTTCTCTTTGAGGCCGGTGCGCTCCAGGTGCGCGATGATGCGGCCAATCTGCTGATCAATCAGAGACGTGAAGGCGTAGTAATAGCGGACGATCTCGGCCCAATCTTGCCAGGTCATGCTGTCGGCCCAGGGGTGGCGCATGATCTGATGTGGCCCGCCGATGGCTTTGGCCGGCCAACGGTAGTTGGGCCATTCGGGGATCTCCACATCCTTGTAGAGTTCGTAAAACTCAAGCGGGGCGTAATAGGGCGAGTGCGGCCCCCAGAAGTTGTGCCAGATGAAGAAAGGGCTGCCTGCCTGGCCGAACTCGTTGATGAGCCCGATGGTGTGCTCCGCCAGAAAATAGTCCACCGTTGCTTCCACAGGGCCTTCCAGGATGCCGTAGCGCATACCGCCAGCGGTGTCGCCCTCCTTCAACTGATAGACCTTGTGCTGCCATCCCCTCTCCGCCAGGTATTGCCGGTACTCCGGGTAGCGGAACCCTCCGTCGCCGTGGCCGGGGAAGTTCTGCCCGCGGAAGCCCACGTCCCTGGGCAGAGAAGGTTTGCTGGGCTGCCCGAAGGCTGTTGGTGAATCGGTGCCCAGGTGCCACTTGCCGGTGTAGCCGCACTGATAGCCGGATGCTTGCAACCGGCGAGAGAGAAGTTCCGGGCGATCCAGCAGTTCGTTGGTGGAGCAGCCGAGGTCGTGGACGTTGGAGCACACCCCATTGGCGTGGGGGTAGAGCCCGGTCATGATGGTGGCGCGGGCGGGGCTGCAGACCGGGTACGAGGTGTAGGCCGTCTCAAAGCGCACGCCTTCCCGCGCCAGGCGATCCAGGTTGGGCGTCTGGCAGGGGGTCTCGCCGTAACAGCCGAGGGCCGAGAGGCGGTGCTGATCGGTGAGGATCAAGAGGATGTTGGGCCTTTGTGTTGTTGCCACGCCCGATTTATCTCCCTTCCGCCATCACCAGCGGGCGGTCCAGTGCGTGTGCCCACCACGCGCCCCAATCCCGCTCAATTCGCCCCCAATCCGCGTCCGAGAAAGCCAGGTTGAGTGTCATGATCTTTCCGATCTCTCTAAGCCATCGGTTGGAAACCGACGGCTGTCGGCTTAAAAACCCGCAAAGCGGGTTTCTTGTACATACCAGCCGTCGGATTTTATCCGATGGCGTCTTGTTCCCAGACTTCTCAGACAGTTTCTAAGCGATCTTGGCGCGCGCCTCAACCGCCTGGCGGTACACGTCCATGTCAACGATCTGGCCGCTGACGCGCGCCTCTTCCGCGGCAAAGGCCATCAGGTGGCTCTCCAACGAAGCGCGGGCCGAGGTCATTACGTCTTGCTTGCCCCGCTGCATGGTATGCAAAAAGGCCGACATCAACCCATCGTCGCCGCCGCCGTGGCCGCCGGTCGTCTTGCCGGGGTTGAAGAGGTCGGAGCGTCCCCGCAGGTGATCGTACAGCGCGATCTCCTTCTTCGCAGGATCGGCGTGGAGCGAGCCGCGCGTCCCCTCAAAGCGGAGGTAGCGCATACCGAAGTGGGAGAAGCCGTGCAGCGTCAGGCTCACGTTCGTCCCGTCTTCCATCTCCATCATGACGATCTGGTTGTCCACCACGTCGTTGTCGCAGCGATAGACGCAGCGCCCGTAAGGTCCCGTCTTCAGAGCGTGCAGGATTCCCTCTGTGCTCAAGTCCGTCGTGATGGCCGCGGTCATCATGCGCGCCACCGGATCATCCGACAGGTAAAAGCGCGGCGCATAGTAGGGACATTCCTCTTCAATAGGGCAGCCGTCGGTGCAGCGCGCCGGGTAGTCGGGACGAGCGTTCTCCGAGCGATAGTGGCGCAGCGAGCCGAAAGAGGCGATGCGCTTGCTGCGGCTGCCGGTGTACCAGTAGATCAGGTCCAGGTCGTGGCAGCACTTGGTGAGGATTATCGGGCCGGAGAGGGCCTTCTTCGGCCAGTTACCGCGCACGTAGGCGTGGGCCATGTGGAAATAGACGACGTTCTCAAAATGCGCGTAACTCATGATCTGGCCGAGGCGGCCCGTGTTCAGCACCTCGCGCACCATGGCAAAGAACGGCGCATAACGCATGCCGTGGAAGATTTGTAGGACGCGCCCGGTGCGTTCCGCCGTCTGCACCATACGCACGCACTCTTCCGGCGAGGTTGCCATCGGCTTCTCCAGGAGGACGTCGTAGCCCGCCTCCAGCGCGGCCACTGTAGAAGCCTTATGGACGCGATCCGGCGTCGTGTTGACCAGCGCCGGAGCCAGTTGCCCGGCGGCGATGAGGTCCTGCCAGGAGGGGTAGCGCTGCTCCTTAGGGATGTTGTGGAAATCGCCGAAGCGATCCCGTAGAACGGGGCTCGGCTCGGCCACGGCGACGTAGCGCAGACGGTGGGGATACCTGTGTGCGTACATCCCCTGGCAATGGAATCCGCGGTCGCCCGCGCCCACCATGACGGCCTCAAGCGGTTGTGCCATGTTGCCTCCGAGTAGCCATCGGATGAAATCCGACCAGTATCAAACCTACTCTCCCCCCGCCAGCGCGTCCAGAGCCCAGCGGTGCATGGGCGACGGCGGGATGCCGCCGAGGAGTGGGTCGTCCGTCTCCTGCATCCAGCGGTGTAATCGTCGCAGCAAATCTTGCCGGACCGCCCGATGCTCCTCGGACTGCGCCAGGTTCACCGACTCCAATGGGTCCGGAGTCAAGTCGTACAACTCCACCGTCGGGTGGTGCGCGTACGCCGGGTCGGGCGGGTAGCGAGTGATCGTTTTAGGCCGCCAACTCTGGGTCAGGTTCATGAATTCCGGCGCGACGCAAAAATTGACGACCAGTTTGTGGGTAGCGGTGCGGAGGCAGCGGCGGGGGTCGTAGTATTCGTGATAGGTAAGTTCGCCGAAGATCTCCGTATGGGGTTGGTACGGCTCCCCCCGCAGGAGCGGCGCGAAGGATCGCCCCTGCACCCGCGCCGGGACCGGCACGCCTGCCAGGTCCAGCGCGGTGGGAAGGTAATCCGCGTTGGTCGTCAATTCCTGATAGACCGTGCCCGGCGTCCAGCCAGCCGCGGGCCAACGCATGATGAGGCAGACCTCCAGGCCGGGGTCGGTGAGCGCGCCTTTGGCGCGGGGGAAAGGGATGCCGTGATCGGCAAAGAACATAACCAGCGTGTTGTCCCGCAGGCCGTACTCGTCCAGCGCGGCGAGGACGCGGCCGATGGCTCCATCCACCTTGCGGATGGCACCCTGGAAGGAGGCAAACTCCTCGCGGGCGCTCGGCTCATCCACCAGGTACGGCGGGATGGTCACGCCCAGGCTGCTATCGGGTGGCGTGCCGTAGCGGTCAAATTTGCGGTGCGGCTCCGAGAAGCCGAGTTGCAAATAGAAGGGGCGCTCCTGGCCCTGCTGGCGTTTGAGGAATTCGGCCACCTGTTCGGCGAGGACGGTGCACTCTAGCGGGCGGGTGAACTGGGGCGTCAGCACCTCGCAGCCCATGCGCTCAGGGTGGGCCGTCTCGTGCTGGCCGCCGAGGAGGGCCGAGTACCACCCCGCGTCACGCAAGATACCGGCCAGATGGCGCTCCTCCGGATAGAGGTCCCAGCCGAAAATCCCGTGAACCAGACCCATCACCCCGTTGCTGTGGGGGAAGCGTCCGGTATAGGTTGTGGCGCGACTGGGGCTGCACTGGGGCGCGACGCAAAAACTGCGCGCGAAGCGAACGCCTTCTGCCGCCAGGCGGTCTATGTTCGGCGTGGACACCGTCCGCACGCCGTAACAGCCCACGTGCTGTCCCAGGTCGTGACAACTCAGGCTGATGATGTTGGGCTTGTTCTGCGCCATCTATCCTCTTTATTACGAACGCCCCAGGATCGCATTCATCTTAGACGCGGCCTCATCGGCGATCTGTTGCGGATTCCCATTCTCCTGGGCTGCTTCCCAGAACGCGACCAGTACCAGGGTGCCGACCTCCACGATGCGCGGGTCGTTGGGGACGCTGTTGCCGATCTCCAAGCCTTCCTTGGACGCCGCCCAAATGGCCGCGTTGCTCTTATAGATCGGCAGATTGAACGCCTTCGGCGTCCCCGCCAGGAGGCCGAGTTCGCCGGTCAGGGTCATGCCGCGTTCGTGGGTCGTGGCCCATGTGATGAAGTCCAGACATTCCTTCTTTTGTTTTGCCTGGGGCGTCATGGTCAGCAGGAGGCCGCTGATGAGGGCCGACTTCTGGCCGGCCTGCGGCCCTGGGATGGGGCAGGTGCCGAGAGCCGGAAGAAGAGCGGGGTTTCGGAAACGAATGTACCGGAAAAGCGCTCCCCCTGCGTGGCAGGCGAGGGCCTTTTCGTTCGCGAAGCGTTCCGACAAGGCGTACTCCTGGGCCGACGTCACATTGCTGTTGGTGATCTTATGGACGTGAATCAAGTCGTGAAGAAATTGGAGAGCGTTCACACCCGCGGGCTCGTTGAGCCTGGATTTGGTCCACCCCTTGTCGGCGTAGTCGCCCCCTTGCGCCCACAGCCACGGTATGTAACTGGCAAGGTTGTTGGTATTGCTGAGCGCCATGGCAAAGCCGACGCGGTCTTCCTGGGTGGCAGCCTTCCCGTATAGGACGTACTCATCCCAGGAGCGGACGCCGGCCTGGGGATCCCCCCCTGCTGCCTGCAAGAGGGTCTTGTTGTAATACAACACAGAGACGTCAAGGGAGAGAGGAAGGCCGTACAACTTGCCCTGGTAGCGGCCAAAGCGCCCGTCCTTGCCAACCAGGGAAGGGAAGAAGGCCTCGCGCACCGCCTGGGGCACCGCGTCATCCAGCGGAGCCAGTACCCGTTGGCTGACTAACAGCCCTACCAAGAAGTCGGAGACGATGACCACATCAGGCGAAGTGCCGGCGGCGATCTGGGTGGCCAATGCCCCGTAAGTGCCGCCCTGCGGGTCCACCTGTACCGTCACTTCCACGCGGCTCTGAAAGTCGTTGTATTCATCCGCCCACTTTCGCCCCTCCTGCGAGGGCACGTAGCAGACGATCTTGGGCTTCTCGGTGGGTGGAGGAGGCGTCGTGGGTGCCGGGGCCCGGCAACTCGCCAATAGGGAGCCCACAAATCCGGCTCCGGCGACTAAGCCGCTCTGCTTGAGAAATTTTCGGCGCGATATGTGGGCAGACATCTCAACCTCTCCATGTTCTCCAACGCCTGGCGCAACTGGTTGCGCAACCGGTTATATCGGGAAGGTTATCACGAAACGCGCCCCTTGTCAAGAACGATGGAAATCGGCGACAGCCAGTGGCAAGCCCGCATTGCAGGGGCGGTTCGCGAACTGCCCCCGCAGCGCGCGTTGCCCAATGGAGCCATTCGTGGCTCATCTGCGAGAGAGTGAAATGACCGTAAACTTGAGGCGATTCACCCCTTGACAAATCGCAGACTCTGTGATATTTTATATTTAGAAACCGGTTGCGCAACCAGTTGCTTGAGATTCCGAATGGCGGCTTTCCACCTCCATAACTGGCCGCTCAGGAGCCCTCGCGTGAGACCGAGTATCGGAGACGTTGCCGAACGAGCCAGCGTGTCAAAAACAACGGTTTCTCACGTGATCAATAACACCCGTTTCGTGAGCGAGGAAACGAAACAGCGGGTGATGGAAGCCATTAGCGAGTTGGGCTATCGTCCCAGTATCGCCGCCCGCAGCCTGACGACGAACCGCACAGGAACCATCGGCATCCTGATCTCGGATGCGGCGAACCAGTTCTTCGGCGACCTGCTGCGGGGGGTTGAGGACGTGCTGGGGCCGGGCAGCTACAGCCTCATCGTTTGTAACACCGACGAGATTCTGGAGCGCGAGGCCCATTACCTGGATCTCTTGCTACGCCAGCGGGTAGAAGGCATCATTGCCGCCGCGGCGAGCCAGAGGTGGGCCGTGCTGACCCAGGCGGAGGCCCAACATACCCCGATTGTCTTTGTGGATCGCTCCTTTGAGGGAATGGAAGGTCCTTTCATCCACGTTGATAACGAGGGAGGAGCCTACCTGGGAACACGCCACCTCATTGAGTGTGGGCACCGGCGGCTCGGCATCGTCGCCGGCTTCCAGCGCCTCTCTACCATGCGCGAGCGCTCGGCGGGATTTCGTCGGGCTTTGCAAGAGAATAACCTCTCTCTACCCGAAGAATGGATCGTTACCTGCCCTCTTGGCATTGAGGCCGGTCGTGAGGCCACACGGCAGATCCTCTCGCTCCCGGAACACCCGACGGCTCTGTTTCTCAACAACAATCTCCTGAGCCTGGGGGCGTTGTTGGCGATCAGGGATCTCGGCTTGCGGTGTCCGCAAGATATTTCACTGGTTGGCTTTGACGACCATCCGTGGGCTGCCGTCTCGGACCCGCCGTTGACGGTCGTGCGCCAGCCGAACCGGCGGCTCGGTCAAGTCGCCGCGGAGATACTCCTTAACGTGATGAACGGCAAGGGGTCGGCCAACGCGTTGGCTCCTTTGCCATGCGAACTCATTATACGTAAGTCGTGTTGCTCTCCCAACGGGTCGCCTCGCGCTCAGTATAGCCTTGATGGGCCCTCTTCACAATGGCCGGATGGCCCTAAAGTTGACCCATAAGTATCTTAGCAAGTGGCTTATCTGGGGGTAAAATAGTTCGTAAGGGCATGATCTGCACCGTCACCAGGAGCGACGGCATTGCCGGAAGTTGACGCACGATTACGGGCTCACCGTTCTAACCCTTCCAAAGTATAATCCTCATCCGCCACAGGAGGCAAGCCATGAAGAAAGCGGCTCTTATCTTTTCTCTCGTGGTCGTTTTGGCAGGTCTGGCTGCCTGCGGGGGCGGCAGCAAAGGAGGAGGTGGACAGAGTCTAGACTACGAGGCTGTGACCCGCCAATTCTCCGAGGCGCTTCTCACGGGAAAATATGATGACGCCAAGGCGTTGGCCCTCAAAGATGAGAAGGAAAAGGTCAGTCAACTCGTTGACAAATTTGCTCCCATCCTGGACAAATACCAGGTGCGGGAGATAAAGACAGCATCCTTCCGTGCTTGGGGTGTCTCGGCTAGTCAGGAAGCAGACAAGAGAGCCGAGGTGAATTTCCAGTTTGCCGAAAAGGGCACGGAAGACTGGAAGATCGGCCAGATGCAACTGCGGGTCGTGGCTGTCAGCGGGCTCTGGGGCATTTCTGACGTGATCTTGCTCCGCCCCGACAGTTGAGTGCCGGTGCTACCCGCTCCCATGCCAATCACTGCCAGCGGTTCCGTAGGAAAGGAGGTTCCTATCGTACCATCCGCGTAGTAAGAGTGCGATTGCGCCAGGCCAGCCGGTATCTAAAAGAGAGTCGGAAGCCCACCTGAGCCCAAAGGGTGAGGGGTTTCCCGAAGGAGAGACGAAGGGCCCGCGCCCTACACGGGCGCAGGGACGCCATCCTTTCCCAAGCCATTGACAAGGCTTGGATAGCAACTAGGAGGATTTCCCCATGTCAAGCCTGACCAACCAAGTAAGCCGTCGCCGATTCCTGAGAAGCGCGGGCCTCGCGGCCGGCGCGACCGTCCTGGCGGCGTGCGCAACGCCGACGCCCCAGGTGATTGAGAAGGTCGTCAAAGAGACGGTCGTCATTGAGAAAGAAAAACCGGTTGAAAAGGTCGTCAAAGAGACGGTCGTCGTTGAGAAAGAAAAGCCGGTTGAAAAGATCGTCAAAGAGACGGTCGTCGTCAAAGAGACAGCCGCTCCTGCCCCCGTCACCGTGACCGTGCTCATGTACGGCCAGTTGCTCACCGAGGCCGACGCGCTGGGCGAAGGAATGCTCTACACCGTCCATCTAATGGAGTTCAACCTCAAGCAGAAGAACATCATCGCCAAGTACGAGGCCTGGCCGGGCGGCGACGACTACAACTCCAAAGTCCGCCTGATGACCAGTTCTGGCGAGTTGAAAGACCACGTCATCTGGCTCAACTGGCAGAGCACCCGCCAGGCCGTCATGGACAAGTTGCTCCTCCCCCTGGACGACCTGATGGCCGCCAAGAAGGTCTCCAAAGATGAATGGATCTCCGCGGCCCAGTTCCTGATGCGCTACGATCCCAAAACCAACAAAGAGGGCGAAGGCCCCTTCTATACGCTCCCCATCGCTGCCAATGCCGGCCTTTGCATGATGTATCTCAACCTGGACATGATTGAGGGCGCAGGCCAGCAACCGCCGACTTCCGAGTCCACCTGGAAGGATATTGAGACGGTTGCCACGAAGATCGCCAAGCCGGGCCAGAACATCTACGGCATGCACTACAACCCCTGGGGCACCACCCATGGCCTGAGCTGGGACTATGCCTATGTAGCACCCTTCGGTGGCGCCATCCTGGACAAAGAAGGCAAGAAAGCCCTCATCAACTCGCCTGAGTCCGTGAACGCCTTCGCCTGGTATTGGGACATCCATCAGACCAGGAAACTCGCCCCTGACGCCGCCGGCTACAAGGCCATCGGCGACTACAAGCAGGGCACTGAGAAGAGCAAGCTGGCCATGTACCGCATGGGCGGCTGGGGCGGAGGCTGGTTCCTCATGCGGCCGAAGAACGAGGGCCCCAAGATGGGCTTCACCGTATCCCCCGCGACTTACGACAAGGGCATCAACGGTAGGCGCGGCAACGATCTGAGCCTCAATCTGCACGGCATCTCTGCTAACGCCAAGAACCCCGCCGCCGCCTTTGATGTCCTCTACTGGCTCACCAACAAGGAAGCAGGCATCCAGCAGGCCAAGGCCGGCAACCAGTTGCCCTACCCTCGGCCCGATGTGTTGAAGGACGCGGTCATGAAGGAAAAGCCGCACCTGGCACAGATCGCCATCGCTGTGGAAGGGGCCGAGATCCTGCCGCGCGTCGCCAACGGGCGAGACAACGAGGTGGGCCAGGTCCTCGGCCAGAAGATGGTAGCCATTGATTCCGGCGAACAGAAGCCGGACAAGGCCTTCCTGGATATGATCGCCGCCGAGATACAGAAGATCCTGGACATGCCTCCGGCTGCTGGCTGAGTCTTAGGGTTCCACTCGGTGCTGTTTAACCAGGCACGTTGAGACGAAGGGCGGGCTGAGTACACCGAAAGGCCGCCCGCCCTTCGGCACCGTCATCGGCCCCCACCCTGCTCTCCCCCTCACACGGGTAGGTATTTTCATAAGGGAACGACCGTTGGAGTACCATTACCCCTCACCCCCGGCCCCTCTCCCGCAAGCGGGAGAGGGGA
>JADYZS010000328.1 GCA_020853075.1 Anaerolineae bacterium
ATCGCGGGCCAACTGGCCCACGCGCGCGGGCTGTCCGCCGTCATTGCGCCGCTGGTCAAGTCGTACAAGCGCCTCGTGCCCGGCTACGAGGCCCCGGTCTATCTCTCTTGGGCGCGCATCAATCGCAGCGCGCTCATCCGCGTCCCCCGCATCAGCGCGGGACGGCTGGAGGCGACGCGCATTGAGTTGCGTTGCCCCGACCCCTCCTGCAACCCTTATCTTGCTTTCGCCGTGATGCTGGCCGCCGGGCTGGATGGCATCAAGCGGAAATTGGAACCGCCCCCCCCTGCCGAAGAAGACCTCTATCACCTGGACAACAAGCGCCGGGGGTTGGATGCTATGCCTGGTTCCCTCTACGAAGCGTTGGAGGAACTGAAGAAAGATGAGGTCATCCAGGCCGCGTTGGGCCCGCACATCTACGAGCGGTATCTGGAAGCGAAATCGCAGGAGTGGGACGAATATCGCATTCACGTCAGCAACTGGGAAGTGGAGCGGTATCTCCCCATCTATTAGGCTTCCGCTCCCGCATCGTTGCAATTACCGCTAAGCCACGGAGAACGCAGAGACGATCATTTGCCTCTGCGTTCTCCGCGCTCTTGGCGGTAAGATATAATGGACAGTTGTGAAACCGCCACAGATGTGTTACCATCATGGCGAACCGTCATCTTGAGGGGAGGAAGACTATGGACTGGAAGGGTCACGTCGCCGTCGTCACCGGGGCAGGCAGCGGCATCGGCCAGGCCATCGCCGAAAGGTTTGCCGAGGTCGGTGCGGAGGTGGTCATCGCCGAAGTCAACCGGCAACAGGGCGAAGCCGCCGCTGCCGACCTGCAAGCCCGCTACGGCAAAGGGCTCTTCGTGCGCACCGACGTCTCCAAAGCCGCAGATTGCCGGGCGATGGTTCAGCGCACCGTTGCGGCCTACGGCCACCTGGACACATTGGTCAACAACGCGGGCGTCAATTTCGTCAAGCCCACCTTGCAGATGGAGGAGGCCGATTGGGACCGGGTGATTGACGTGGATCTGAAGGGCACCTTCCTGTGCTCCCGTTATGCGCTGGAGGTGATGGTTCCCCGCAAGCAGGGCAACGTCATCAACATCGCCAGTGTGCATACCCTGGCGACGCTGCCGGAGGCCGTGCCCTATGCCGCGGCAAAAGCGGGGGTGCGCATGATGACCTCTGCGCTGGCGATTGAGTTCGCGCCCTATGGCATCCGGGTCAACGCCGTCAGCCCCGGTCTGACCGACACGCAGATCTGGCAGGATATCCAGAACGCTGCCGAGAATCCCGCAGAGGCGCGCCAGCACTGGTACGACAACATTCCCCTGGGCCGGGTGCAGACCGCGCGCGAGGTCGCCAATGTCGTCCTCTTTCTCGCGTCGGATCAGGCTACCTACATCACGGGGGCCAATATCATGAGCGACGGTGGCGTGACGGTGCAATTGGTCAGCCGGGCCCATTATGCCAGCAAACCCCTGGAAGGCCAGGTGAAGCGGTAAGGACGGCAAAACGCCCCCCACTTTTTTGGCAAACCGGCGGGTATGTGGTAAAATCTTCCGTGCAGGTCTGAAGGAAGATAGATCGGTGTTTCTCAAGCCGGTCGGGTACTAAGCATGGAGGTCACGTGGCAAATACGAAGTCCGCGCTGAAGCGCATTCGCACCACCGCCCGCAAGGAGATGCGCAACCGCGCCGTGCGTTCGGCGACGCGCACCTACGTCAAGAAAGCACGCACGCTGATGGACGCGGGCGAGGAGGCCGAGGCGCAGGCTGCCGTGATGCAGGCCATCAGCACCCTGGATCGCGCCGTTACGAAAGGTGTGTTGCACCGCAACAACGCCGCGCGGCGCAAGTCCCGCCTGATGCAGCGATTCCACAGCCTGGAAAAATAGGCTACTGGCGGGCTTTTCCGATGGTTCGCAACCAGGCCGGGCGCGTGCCCGGCTTTTGCGCGCCAGGAGGAAAGCGGCTTTGCTCGTTTGCCAAAGCGCCGCGCCTGTGGTATGATGGCGGCATGATGCCCCCGGCGACGGCGTCTCCCCGGTCTGTGCCTCTTGTTCGCCTGCTGGTTCTCTTGTGCGCGCCCCTCGTCCTTACCCTGGTCTCCACCCTCGCCCTGGCCCAAACGCCCACGCCTCCTGTTGTGGAAGAGCCTGAAGAAGAAGCCGTTGAAGTTCCAGATTCTACCACATTATTCTGCCCTTGGCTGCCTGTGGAATGTGAGGTGGTCTTCGGCCCATTGGAGCCCGCTGAAGCCGAGAGCGAGCCGCTTCCCCAGATCATCACCTATACCGTGCAGTCAGGCGATTCCGTATGGACCATCGCCGCGCGCTTCAAGTTAGACATTGACACGTTGCGTTGGTCTAACCCCGCCTTGGCCCGCAACCCCGACCGCCTGCAGATCGGCCAGGTTCTCGTCATCCTCCCTGTGCGCGGCGCATACTATACCGTCCAGGCGGGCGACACGTTGGAGTCTATTGCCAGGACCTACGGTGTGGACCCGGCTGCCATCGTCGCCTATCCCCTCAACGAACTGAAAGAGCCGGTGACGCTGTTAGAGGGGCAGAAACTAGTCATCCCTGGCGGCAGGAAAGATATTCGTCTCGCCAAGCCGCCCCTCTCGCCCGTCTCGCCTTTTGCCTGGCCGCTGTGGGGCGAGATCAGCCAGGGCTACCGGGCAGGGCATCGCGCCATTGACATCGGCGGCCCCTACGATACGCCCGTGTATGCGGCGCGCGATGGACGGGTGACCTTCTCCGGCTTCAGTCACGTCGGCTACGGTTACATGGTCATCCTGGATCACGGCAACGGCCTCACCTCCCTCTACGGCCACCTCAAGGGCGACTACGTGAGCGTCGGCCAGCGAGTGAAGCGGGGCGAGATGATCGGTCGCCTAGGGAGCACCGGCAACTCCACAGGCCCGCACCTCCATTTTGAGATCCGCAAGAACGGCGCGAACCAGAACCCCCTGGACTATTTGCCCGCGCGGTGAGCCGTTTTCCCCCGGTCAGCAGATGAAATCACACCACAGAGGTCGCGGAGAGCGCAGAGACATACCAGTACCTCTGCGTACTCTGCGCTCTCCGCGGTAAAGTATTTCAGGACAGTTAAACACCATGCCCACCACCGTCCTACAAATACAAGGCCTGACCAAGCGCTACGGCTCGCTGACCGCCGTCAACAACCTGACCCTGGAAGTCTGTGAGGGCGAGGTCTTCGGCTTCCTGGGGCCCAACGGCGCGGGCAAGACTACCTCCATCAACATGATGTGCGGCCTCCTCAAGCCCGATGCCGGACAGGTCACCGTGCACGGCGTGCCCATCACCTGCGGCGCTGCCGACGTGCGCGCCCGCGTCGGCGTCTGCCCACAGGAGATCGTCCTCTGGGATCGCCTGACCTGCCTGGAGCAATTATCTTTCATGGCCGAGATGTACGGGTTGGCCGCGCGCACCGGGCGCCAACAGGGTGAACAACTGCTGGAAGAGTTGGACCTGGCCGACCGGCGGCACAAGCAGGCGCACACGCTGTCGGGCGGCATGAAGCGGCGGCTCAACCTGGCGATGGCCCTGGTACACGACCCGGATATCGTGGTGCTGGACGAGCCGGAGGCCGGGCTTGACCCGCAGAGCCGCGTCAAGGTGCGGGAGTACGTCAAGTCGCTGGCCCGCAAGAAGACGGTCATCCTGACCACGCACAACATGGACGAGGCTGACCGCGTAGCCGACCGCATCGCCATCATAGACCACGGCGAGTTGCTGGTGCTGGACACGCCGGACGCGCTCAAACGGCGCGTGGGCGAGGGCGACGTGTTGGAGATCGCCCTGGGCGGCGAGCCGGGCGACGACGAAAAGGCCCGCGCCGCCCTGGCGCACCTCTCCGGCCAGACGATGGTGAGCATCACGAACGGGGCCTTGACGGTGCGCGCGCGCAACGTCGTGGGTGTGCTCCCTGCCATCCTGGAGGCGTTGGCCGCTGCCGGCCTCTCTTATGGCGAGGTGCGTCTGCGGGAGAACACGCTGGAGGACGTCTTCATCCAACTGACCGGAAGGAGGTTGCGGGAATGAGACTCCTGAGCATCTTCCGCAAGAGCCTGAAGGAGCAGATGAGGGACGTCCTGGCACTGGCTCTGAGCCTGGTGTTTGCTCCCTTCTTCGTGGTTCTGTACTATATGTTCTTCCCTGGCGGTTCCACCACCTACTGGGTGCTGGTGCGCAACCGAGACGCAGGCGTGCAACAGGCGAATGGCTCCACCCTGAACGCTGGGGCTGAGGTCGTCGCGGCCATCCGGAGCGTGACCTAAGCCAACGGGAACCCGCTGCTGAAGGTGAGCCTCATCGCAGATCGCGCCGAGGCTGAGACCCGCCTGCGGAACCGGGACGCGACGGTGCTCCTGATCATCCCTGAGGATTTCTCGCGCGCAGCTCAGGCTATGGGGCGAGGCCAGGCGATACCTCCCACGATGGTCACCTTCATCGGCGACCTCTCCAATCCATATTATGCGGTGGCCGCGGTGCTGGCGGGCTCTGCTTTAGACCAGTACATCCAGGCGGCTACGGGAAGGGAAAGCCCGATCCAGGTCACGGAGGAGCCGTTGGGCGCGTCGGCGGCACGCTCGGAGTTTGAGACCTACGTGCCTGGGCTGCTGGTCTTCGCCGTGGTGCTTCTCATTTTCCTGGTGGCGATGGCTATCACGCGCGAGGTAGAGGCCGGGACGCTGCGCCGCCTCCAGATCACCCTCATGACCTCGATGGACTTCCTGGGC
>JADYZS010000329.1 GCA_020853075.1 Anaerolineae bacterium
CGGCCTGGATGACGATGCGGTGCGTATTGCTCTGCGGGGGCCAGCAGGTGATGATGGTGAGCATCGGCTCGGAGGTAGGGCTCATGACACGTCCATTTTCCTGGCGCTCGGCCAGCGTTGCCCCTTTCTCCAGGAAAAAATGGACGGTCTTAACCGTATAATTAAAGGTGCGGCCATCTGCTGCGACGAGCCGGACACGCTCGCCCAAGAACTTGTCGGGCTGCTTGGGGTCAAACGCAACGCTGATCGGCTTGAAGACCTGGCCCTTGATGTTGTTGTGGCCGGAGATAACAACGTTGCCGGCCTCGCCGGGGTTGGCGCTGTTGGTGTGGTGGCCGCCAGCGTTATCAGGCACTATCCACTCGCTGCGGCGGCCATTCGGTGTATCTACCACTTTCCAAAACATCTCTACCACAGGCACATCTAAATTGAGCCAGGGCATGATCAGACGCACAGGCAACGATGAAGAGACCGGGGGCGGCGATGGGGCCCGTGTAGGGGTCGGCAGAGGCACGGTAGGAGGAGCAACAGGCGCAGCCGTGGGCGCGACCGTAATGATGGGAGTTGGCGTCGGTTCAACGATTTCTTCTGCGCCGGGGTTAGGCAATTCCGCCGGCGGGCCCACCGTTTCTTGGGCCGGTAGTTCCGGCGTCGGTGAGGGAGGCATCGTGGGAATGGCTATCGTAGGGAGGGACGACCTTTCGCTCACAACGATTCGGGTTGGCACAAGAGCCATCGCCCTGGCGAGCCGCCAATCCTGCCACTGCCGGTAAGCGAGATTGGCCGCGGCGAAAAGGAGGAGCGTTACGCCCCCGATGAGGAGCACGCTTCCTACGATGCGTCGCCAGAAATGTGACCGGAATTGCATAGCAGAGCCATTATAGCGCAAAGGCCAGGCGCAAACAAGTAGGCGAGCCAACCATCGCCGTATAGTACCGCAGTCCCATTGACATCCGGCTTTAGGTGTGAGAATGTTATTTCAGATGATTTCTGTACTATTCTTTCTATTTCGCGCTGGTTCTTAGCCTATCAAGGAGGCAAGGTTATGGAATATCAGAGCAATACCCTGATGACAGCGCGCGAAGCGGCGTCCTTTCTGCACGTCAGCCTGTCCACTTTGCAGTTAATTGAGCGGCAGGGAGGGTTGACGCCGTTCCGCACGCCGGGCGGCCATCGGCGCTACAGCCGTGAGATGGTGCAGGCTTATCTGGAGGCGAGTCGGAGTCACCAGGGTCAGCGTCTTATCCGCCAGCAAATGTCGTTCGCCACCTGACCTTTGCCTCGTTATCGTACAATGCTATTCCTTTAAATCTGGGGGGTAGGAAACAGGAGCCGCCGGAGCCAGCAGAGGCCCGGCGGCTTCGCCTATTCTATATGCATCGTCCTGGTTAAGGAGTTGGCGGCGCCTTCACCTTGATCTTGCGGGCCATCACCGGGCCGGTGTTGGTGACCTGCCAGCCCTCCACCTTGACCCACGCGCCGACCACCGCCGGACCATGCGACTGGTCTATCTCCGTCTGTGCCGTCACCATGACGTCACGCCCGGCGATACGCCAGAGCCCGTTGCGCTCCGGCGGGCGGCTCTCTATGCGCCCCTCAAATTCCACCCTCTGCACTACCGCCGTCATGGTGGGGCGCGGCGTGCGCGTCGGGGTCGGCGTCCGCGTCGGCAGAGAAGGATCATGGGTCGGGGTCGGTGTGCGGGTCGGGTGCGGTGTCCGGGTCATGGTCGGCGTGATTTCGGGCCGCGGCAACACCTTGATGCGCAGAGCGTGTACCGGGTCGTGATCCTTTTGCGTGCCGACCACCTCAACCCACGCGCCCAGGCGAACTGCGCCTTCGGTCTGGTCTATTTCTGTGTCCCTGGTCACCACCACCCGCTGCATGCCTACCAGCCAGGTGCCTATGAAATTGGGGGCATCCGGCAGATGGAGGATAGGGCCACGGAAGCGCACGATGCGGGCCGCGCCATCGCCTATGACTTTGATGCGCAAAGCCCACAGCGATCCATCCGCCCGTCGCAATGCCTCTACCTGGACAGGCGCGCCTACTTTCGCGACGCCTGCGTGTTCGTCCACCCAGGTACGCTCGCTGACCTGCACGTGATGGTCGCCGTCGTCGTTATGAATGACCCACTCACCGACGAAGCCGCTGGCAGGCATGGACTTGATAACGCCCTTGAGATGGACCAGGGACAACGCGGGGCGGGCCAAGACTACGATGCGGGTAGCCAGGAGCGAACCGTTGCTCTGCCGCATCGCCTCCACGTGCACCGAGGCGCCGATTTCTACCGGCCCCTTGTTTTGGTTGATCTCCGTGCTGACATCCACCATCACGCGGCGACCGCTGACGACCCATTCGCCGATGAGGCCGCCCGTGGGCAAGGACTCAATGACTCCCTGGAAGACCACAGGCTCCAGATGAGGTCGCTCGGCCTCCCGCCACTCAACCTTGATGCCCTCCGCGACCAAGGCGTTGTTCTCCAGGGAGCCATGGAAGCGGGCTAAGAGGCCTACCTCAGCCGGGCCGCGGATGGTGGTGCTCACGATCACGCTGAAGGTCATGCGGCTCACGACCCAACGATCCGCAGCCACCTCCTGGATAGCGCCGAAGCCGCTGACGTCCTCCTTTGGTTCAATGACGGCGATGCGCAAGGCCAACAGGCTTCCATCGCCCTGCTCTTGCGCCTGTACTTCCACCCAAGCCCCCACCACCGCAGGCCCCATGCGCTCGTTGATGCGGGTCTCGTTGTTCACCTTGATCTGCTGTCCGGCGATATTCCACACCCCGGTCGCATCGTCCATGCTGAGGATAGGGCCTTCCAGCCGCACAATGGGAGGCAAGATGTCAATGCGCAAGGCAAACAGAGAGCCGTCATCCTGCTTCAGCGCGCGTACCCCGGCCCAGTTGCCCGCCTGGGCAGGAGCGCGACGGGGGTTGACGCTCGTGGTAGCGTCGGTGTGCACCGTTTTGCCGCCGATAGTCCAATCGCCCACGAGACCGGCGGGCACCGAGGTGATGACACCGGCAAAGCGGACCTCATTAACCACCATCGGCTCGTCGGAAGATTCCCACACAGAGGTTTCGTCGTCGGTTGCGGCTTGGAGGAATGGCCCCGCCGCGGCTAAATTAGGAGAGAGGATCAACACGCCGACCAGGAGAACGATCAGCACGGCTGCCAACAACCACCGCATCGGTTGCCCTTTCCGATCCGGTGCCAGCGGGTGTTTCGGGTTCATGGGAACGCTCCTTGTTCCCCCGCGCAGGGGAGGATGAGAGTGATGGCGGGGGCCAGGCCCTGCGGGCAGCCTGGAGGTTGGCTCGAGGGGGGGCCCTCCCTCGAAGCAACCCCAAGCTGACCGTAGGGCCCGGCTATGCCCCAAGAACAATGGGCCCCATGCACACAGCCCCCACTACCTTAGATGCAGGATTCTCGCTTCTCCAAACGGAAGGCGGCGGCAGAAGATACGGTTTCTCTCTAACGAACTCATTAACCGCTCCGCGCGACCCATATCATCTCTGAGCTCTCATCCCGCAGCATCTGCCGGTGGAAATCCCCATACACTCCCTCAACTGCAAATCCAACCCGCGCCAGCAAGTGCTCCATCTCAAACCGGAACACACAGTGCAATCGGACCGGCTTCGTCTGCCAGCGGTCCACAGCCTGTCCATCAGTCCCGATTTCCTCCCAGGCCGTCTGGGAAATCGCACTTTGCGTAGCAG